>DATHPV010000064.1:0-14061 GCA_035483495.1 Puia sp. | reverse complement strand
AATCGATCCAATCAGTCAGACGCTAAAATTGCAAACTGCACCTACGTATTCTGCTGATGAAATAATCGTCGGCGAGTATCGTGCCACGTACAGGAAATTCTATCAGAAAAATGAAAATGATGATGATGAAGAGCGCCAATATGTGGTTCGGATAGTTTTCAGATGTCGCGTCAGCGGAGGTATTGACAGTATAAAAACGCTTGGCGGAGCAGGCAGTAAATGAAAACCAACTCATATAAATGATTAACTTCATCCTATGACAGGCAAGGAAAGTGTATCTACCTTCTTGAAAAAAAGCAGTACCAAAGCTTCCGATCTCGAACATCGAAAAAAAATCAATTTTAATATCGGTAAATACAATGCTGTTGTTCCTTTAGGAAAACAGCAATATCAGAATATTAACTTAGCCCGGGAGAGAGCAAAAAACATCAAATGGCGATCTCTTGAATCCCTGGATCAACAATTAGAACGATTTGAACAAGCTTTTATAAAACGTGGAGGAAAACTCATTTGGGCGGAGGACAGTGCAGGTGCTCTTCGGGAGATTTTAGCAATTTGTAAAGCGAAGGAGTGCAAAGCTGTTGTAAAAAGCAAGAGCATGGTTACAGAAGAAATTCATCTCAACGAATTTCTTAAAACAAATGGCATTGAAAGTCTTGAAACTGATTTGGGCGAATATATCCAGCAATTAGATAATGAACCGCCATATCATATAGTTACACCTGCAATGCATAAAAGCAAAGAAGACATTGCAAAATTATTTCATGAGAAATTAAATACTGCACCAGGACTTTCACCCTCAGAACTTACATTAATAGCCAGGCAAAACATGCGGGAGAAATATCTGGAAGCTCAAATTGGAATTACCGGCGCGAATTTCATAATTGCTGATACAGGGAGTATTGCAATTTCAGAAAATGAAGGGAACGCCCGACTAAGTTCTGCATTTCCCAAAACCCATATAGTTATAACTGGAATTGAGAAGGTAATTCCTTCACTCACCGACCTGGCTTTATTTTGGCCCCTGTTAGCGACATTTGGAACGGGTCAGCGTATTACAAGTTATAATTCCGTAATCTCGGGACCGAAACTGCCGGGCGAATACGATGGACCAGATGAAATGTATGTTATTCTGATTGATAATGGTCGAACAAATATGCTTGCAAATACAAAACTGAGAGAAAGTCTTTATTGTATCAGATGCGGGGCCTGTTTAAATGCTTGTCCGGTTTACAAAAATATCGGTGGCCATAGTTATGGAACTACATATAGCGGACCAATCGGTGCAGTAATAACACCGCATTTAAAGGATCTTGGGGACTGGAAGCACCTGAGCTACGCTTCATCTCTGTGTGGGAATTGCACAGAAGTTTGCGCTGTAAAAATAAATTTGCACGAGCTCTTATTGGAAAACAGGCATGAAGCAGTACAACAGGGTTCTTCTGGATGGATTGAAAAAATGGCATGGAGTGGATGGAAAAGAGTTAGTCTGAATAGAAAATGGATGAATATTGGTAGTGCGAAAACAAAAAACTGGTTTGTCAATAAAGTTTTCCGGGGATGGAATAAAGAAAGAGCCGACCTTTATTTTCCTGAAAAGAATTTCAATCAGCAATGGAAAGAAAAGCATAAACTCTAAACCCCGAACATGCTTTTTTACAGTACTCATAACGGACCCCGTCTTACATATATATTAGAACTGGTAAGTAGTGAAATCTTCAATGAACCTTTTACCCTGGTGTCAGACAAAGACGTTTTTATTTCTAGCAGTGGCAATAAAATTAATTATTCGGAACAGCGACTCACACCTGAAGAATTGTACGTTCGTCCACATGGGCTGCTTTTTGAAACGGGAATCAGGGAGGTTCCTATTTACAGATTCGATTATTCGGGAAAACCCGCTTTTTTCGAAACATCGGGTGATTTTCCCTTTGATATTTTTGCCGCAGCTTTTTATCTGTTAAGCAGGTATGAAGAATATCTGCCGTTTCAGCCAGACAAATATGGTCGGTTTCCTCATGAGGCCTCACTGGCATACAAGGAAAATTTTCTCCATTTACCCTTAGTAAATTATTGGCTGGAAGATTTTAAGAAAGCCCTTCGCGCTAAATTCCCAAATTTGAGTTTTCGGATGAAAGATTTTAAGTTCATTCCGAGTTACGATATAGACATAGCTTATTCTTATAAATATAAAGGTCTTAAACGTAATTTGGGTGGCTTTTACAATTCTGTTCTAAAGCGGGAATGGAAATATTTTCTGGATCGCTGGGACGTTTTATTTAATAAGAAAAAAGATCCGTTTGATTCTTATGAATGGCTGGATTCACTACATCTGTATTGCAGAACAAGAGCATATTATTTTTTTCTCCTCGCGAAAAATCAGGTGGGAGTCGACAAAAATATTTCTCCTGACAAGCATGCAATTCAATCGCTTATCGCATATCATGCCAAGGGATATACAGTTGGCATTCATCCTTCCTGGCAAAGCGGAGATGAGCAGGCTGTCCTAATGGAAGAGTTAGATAAACTGGAAAAAATTATCGGATCACCCGTAAAATACAGCCGCCAACATTACCTGCGTATGAGCCTTCCACAAACGTACAGAAGACTTATCGATGTGGGTATAGAAAAAGATTTTTCTATGGGTTATGGTTCGTCGAATGGATTTAGGGCATCTATGGCATCTTCGTTTTATTGGTTTGATCTTAAGGCTGAAAAGAAATCGGAGCTTATGTTATTCCCTTTTTGTTTTATGGACTCGACTGCTTTTTATGAACAAAAATTGACACCCAAGGCCGCATTCGCGGAATTAATGGAATATTATAATAAGATTAAGCAGATCAACGGTTTGATGGTAACAATCTGGCATAACAATTTTTTCGGAACTGATACTATGTTTGCAGGTTGGAAGGAAGTATACGAAGTATTTCTAAAAGATCAGTTTTATTGGGATATGTGACATGAAGCATCCAGAAAAACCTAATGTTTAAAATGACGCATACCGGTAATCACCATTACCAAACCTTCTTTCTTGCAGAAATCGATACTATCCTTATCCCTGATAGAACCCCCGGGTTGAATAAAGCTTTCGACTCCTGCAGCCGCAGCTATACGAACACAATCATCAAAAGGGAAAAAAGCGTCTGAAGCCAGAGCAGCTCCCTTTAAATTGAATTTAAACTGATTTGCTTTTTCGATTGCCTGCCTCAGCGAATCAATCCTGCTGGTTTGACCACAACCTTTACCTATAAGCTGTTTGTTTTTTATGAGTGCGATGGAATTTGATTTCAAATGTTTGCACACGAGATTCCCAAAAACAAGGTCTTTGTTTTCATCGGGTGTACTGGTACGACCGCCTGCCTCTTCCCATTTTAAATAATTTCCCTTATCAGTATCCTGGACCAGCACGCCGTTCAGGAGAGATTTTTTCACCAATTGGTCGGCTGGCTTATCTTCAAGTTGTAAGAGGATACGATTCTTTTTCAACTTTAACAGCTCCAGCGCATCGTTGCCGAAAGATGGAGCGATCAGTACTTCAAAAAATAATTCGTGAATAGCTTCAGCGGTGGACAGGTCAATTTCATTATTACAAATAAGCACGCCTCCAAATGCACTTTCCGGATCACCCGCCAACGCGTGATCCCACGCATCCCGGGTATTTTCTCGCGCAGCAATACCGCAGACATTTGTATGTTTGATAATAGCAAACACAGTCTTTTCGTCGAATTCATTTATAAGCTGAATAGCGGCGTCGATATCCACCAGATTATTATATGAAATCTCTTTTCCATTGAGTTGTTTGAAGATTTTCTCCCAGTCGCCTTCAAAATATGCCTTCTGATGAGGATTTTCTCCATAACGCAGGTGTTTAATGACCCTTGAACTACCAACCGGTTTACCCGGATTAAAATAATCGTGAATTGCGTTATCATAACCGGCAACTACCTCAAACGCTTTTGCTGCAAGTTCTTTTCTTTGAGAAATGGTGAGTTCACCCTGTTGTTCATTTAGTAATTTTTCCAGATGAGCATAATCTTTCTTGTCGGCAATGACCGCGACATGTGAGAAGTTTTTGGCAGCCGCACGAATCATGGAAGGTCCTCCGATATCGATTTTTTCTATAATTGCTTTTTCCTCTTTCGTTTTTGCTACCGTTTCCTCAAAAGGATACAGGTCTACAATTACCAGGTCTATTTCGGGTATATGGTATTCCTTCATTTCAATAATATCCTGCGGCTCCTCCCTTCTTCCAAGAATGCCTCCAAAAATTGAGGGGTGAAGAGTCTTAACACGGCCACCCAGGATTGAAGGATAACTCGTCAACTCTTCTGCGGCCGTACAGGCAACTCCCAATCCTTCAATGAATGCTTTAGTGCCTCCAGTAGAAATAATTCTGACTCCCAGTTTATCAAGGGTTCTGATTATTGGTTCCAACCCGTCTTTATAAAAAACAGAAATAAGTGCTGATTGTATTTTTTTAGTCATAATTGAATATTAACGATGGAGGATTCCGGGAGAGCCGCAAATTTACTGTAATGAATTTTCCCGGCAAAGTCAGGCTAGTGAATTAACCTAAGTAGTTGCCAGACAGCAATACCTGATAGTCCGGCAATAAGCCAGAAGTACTTCCTGAGAAACAGGAAGCGGTAAAAACAAAATATGACGAGATAAATCATGAATAGGAACGATGTGCTAATAGTTAAATTGGATATTACGGCGCCAGGCAGTTGAGAAATATAAAGCACGAAACTGTTCAGTGCATGTATCACATAGTTAAGTAACCATCCGAGAAGCTGACTAAGTGGATGAAAGAAAGAACAAATACATAATAGTATTCCGCCAATCAGAATAATCCCGGACAATGGAACCGCTACCAGATTTGCGATAAGAAAATAAACGGGGAAACGATGAAAATAGAAAATACTAATCGGTATTGTAAGTATCTGGGCTGCTATACTTACTGAGACTGCATTCCACACTGCGATAAGAAATCTGTTTTTTACATTTATTATATTCCTGATAGGTTTTGCAAACAACCCAAGACTAAGAACTGCGCCATAACTGAACTGAAATCCAGTATCTGAGATCCAATTTGGATCAAAACAAAGTAATAAAAAGGCCGAGCAGGCGAGTGTATTATACAAAACGGTTTCTCTCAATATGTTGCGAGCAAAAAGTGTAATTGTAAACATTCCAGCTGACCTGGTAACCGACGGTGATCCGCCGGCCAGAATACTGTACATCCATAAAATCGTTAAAATCAGCGCCAATCTTACCCATTGTACCCATCTTTTCTGTCCCGCCTTGTCTGTTATAACCTGAAGAATATGACATATGAGAGCCAGATGTAAACCTGAAATGGCTATAATGTGGATAATGCCGGTATCGGCATATGATTTCAAAACTTCCGGTGCCATATCACCAGTGAAACCAATCATAAGGGCCTCCAATAAACTATGTTCAGATGCGCCAGGTACAAATTTTTTTATTATTATGAGCAATTTTCCACGGAGAGTACCTAGTAAAGAAAAAAGAGATATTTTCCTTTCGTTTTGAACGACTGCAAACTCATCGTCCTTCAAAAAAACTTCTGCGTAAATATGTCTGAGATGACAATACTTCTCATAATCAAAATCTGTAAACGATTTTAAGTTCTTTATCGGCGTGAGTCTTTTTCTAAAAATGATCAGCGAACCGCCCGAATATTGACGGGCGTCAGGTTTTCTATAAAAGTGGATAATTATTCGCTCATTTTCATTAAAGCAAATCTGATCTTTAACGAGCCATTTTATTTCTGCCAGGCATTTCCATGTCTTTTGTTTTTGAACAGGATCGTCTAAGAGTCGCAGTAGCAAAAGGTTTGACGCGGTTCGATCGTAACAGGAAGTTTGTTCTATCTGTGTGTCCCTATGAACCTTCATTAAGATGACTGAAAACGAAAAGATAACAAAATGTATTGCAATGCCCGGAACCCACTGCAATTCAAAAAGTGATGAAAACGAAATGTAGCTACACGTAATTATCAGTACAATGGATAAGATAAGAGGGACAATCAGATACTCACATTGTATCGACAATTTATTTTCGAGTAGTATACCCGCTAGCAAAGGAAAAAGCAACCTGAGAAAAGGTGCTTTTCTCCAGACTTCATTTTCCCGCCTCATTTCGGAATGCATGCTGAAAGCTTTTTCTTTCTGCGAAGCAATTGTCTTAATAGTTAAGACTTGCGGTTGTTTTGCCTTTTTTTACGAGCATAAATGCCGTTGTTTTAACGGTATTTATTTTGATATATCACGGTTTTTTCAGGTGGATTTTAACGGGACTGATTGAAAATCTTAATGTTACAAATATTATTAACTCGTAATACGTTGAATTCCATTTCCTTGTAAATGTTATGCGTCTGACTACTTGATACTTTTAGGAGGAACACAATTATTTCATTCCCTAAAACTTCAGGCTCATGATTATCCAGCAAAAAAAATTAGTAAATGTTAGCAAAGACGCCAAAACAGTAGAAGCAGACACCCTTATAAGAGAGTACAAGCAAAAAAGATGGGTGACGAATTCAGAACGTATCGGTAAACCAGATTCTCTCAGTGCCTGGTACAGCATCGAAGAGATTGAAAATTTTCTAAGCCTTGCTAAATCTCATGGCGGGGACGGGATCAAATTTTATTATGGAGCTTTTCCAGAGGACTACACCCCTAAGCCGGAATATGCGGGTCGGCAAACACTTGTAATGGTAGGTACAAAATCTAAATCAACTGAATTAGGATTCACCGCCAACAAAGACATATACTATACGCAAGATGGTAATACAAAAATTTTGAGCGGCTTAATTCCAAAAGGTTGCCCTCCCGTTTGCAATCCGCCTTCAGAAGGCGGAATGGGAGACTTGGGAATCACCATAGTTGATAAAGGTATAAATGGAATGGAAATAATTTAAATCTATTGCAAATCAATCTAAACCTCCTTCGGGAGGTTTTTTTATGCTATTTCAATTAACCGATATTTGAATATGCATTTCACATTTTTTGATGGAATAATACTCGGAAGTTTTATAGTTAGCCTATCAGTTTTTTTAAAGAGACCCGTTCCGAACTATCTAAAATTATTCCCTTTATATTTTTTTTCTGCTTTTGTAGTAGGAAGCAGAGTGGAATGGTTATCATATCATAATATGTATTCTACGGGTATTTCGAATGTTTGGGGAATCATAGAGTTCTGTTATTTCTTTTATATCATTCACGAAACAATTGTCAATAAAAAAATCAGAAGCGTTATTGTATATATTATATTGATTTACTCTTTTTTGGCTTTTTTTAATTTATTTTTTATTCAAAAAAAAGTCGGATTTAACGCAGTCAATTTCACGGTAGGTTGCCTTATTATTGTTTCCCTGTGCATATATTATTTTTTTGAATTATTTCAAAAAACAGAAGTTCAGTCCTTATCAAAACTACCTTCTTTCTGGATTGTTTCAGGTTTACTCTTCAATAATGTTCTATCTTTTCCGCAATTCGCCTTAGATAATTTTATGGAAACTTTGACAAGGGCTAATTACAATAAATATCATATTTTATTCGACAATCTTGAAGTGATTACAAATATTACTATTGTGCTGACAAGTGCATTATATTCGATTGGCTTTTTATGCAGAATCAGAATCAGGAAATCTACTTTGTAATCTTCATGGGAACCTTACTGGCATTTTTGCTGGTTGGTTTTATCCTGGGGATGATATTTTTTTATCAGCGCAGAAGGCAAAAACAGGAACGTGAATTAATCCGGCTGAAAGAAGAATACGAGCAGGAAGTACTTCGTTCACAGCTGGAAATTCAGGAAGCCACGATGAAGACTATTGCGCAGGAACTGCACGACAATATCGGGCAGTCACTGTCGGTTATAAAACTTTGGATGTCCATCGCTCCAATTCAAAAAGATCACGAAGCATATGATGGCGTTCAGAACTCTAAGGAAATGTTGCACAAAGTGATCAGGGATATGGCAGATCTCACCAAGAGCCTTCATACAGACCGTATTGCAGATATCGGCCTTTCGGAAGCTATTAATTTCGACCTCGCGTCTATACGAAGGTCAGGTGTCTTGAAAATACAATTTGACACGGTGGGAGATGAGTTTCATTTCCCGGATCAAAAATCTATTTTCATATTCAGGATGTATCAGGAGATGATGAACAATATCATCAAACATTCAAAAGCTGACACAGTAAATGTTGCCTTGATTTATTCAGGCAATGATACCTTTGTAATGACCATTCAGGATGACGGAGTTGGATTTGACGTTCAAAAGAAGCGGGAATCGGGTAGCGGTTCAAGTGGTCTGGGCTTAAAGAGTATGCAGAACAGAGCAAAGATGATAGGCGGGAATTTGTCCATCCAGAGTGAAGAGGGAAAAGGAACGACTATATCGGTAACAGTTCCATTGAAATAATTATTGTCAATTATGTCTTCTTCAAAACAAATTCAGGTTGCTATTGCTGACGATCATAAGTTACTAAGAAAGGCTTTGGCAAAACTGATCAGCTCTTTTGAAGACTATTCTGTATTATTTGAAGCAGACAATGGCAGGGAAATAAAAAAGAAGATAGGAGAACATTTGGTTCCCGATCTGATTCTCCTGGATGTGAACATGCCTGAAATGGATGGTTTTGAAACAGCGGGATGGTTAAATAAAAACTACCCTAAAGTGAAGGTACTGGCTCTTTCTATGTTTAGTGATGAACGCACAATTATTCGGATGCTGAGGCAGGGAGCGAGGGGTTATATTATGAAGAACATAGATCCTGAAGAATTAAAAAAAGCCCTGGATTCGGTAATGGTAAAAAATTTCTATCTATCTGAAGAAATTTCCGGCAAAATTATTAGTGGATTACACAAAGATGTTGACAGGAATGAAGAGCCTACACCTCTTACCCAGAGAGAAAAAGATTTTCTTCGTCACATTTGCTCCGAGATTACTTACAAAGATATTGCAGCGAAAATGTTCGTCAGTCCACGTACTGTGGATGAATACCGAAACTCACTATTTGAAAAACTAAAGGTGAAATCCAGGGTTGGACTTGTCATGTATGCTATCAGGAATGGACTGGTAGAAGTCTAGGAGCATAAGAGTACAATCTCAATTTACTCTTATACTCCTATTCTTATTTAGATAAATACATACTCCGGTCTTTATACAGCTGTCTGAAATAAGGATCTCTCAGATCTTTAATAAATCTTATGGCTTCACCGGTAGATTTCATTTCAGGTCCCAGTTCCTTGTTAACTCCGGGGAACTTGTCGAAACTGAAAACAGGTTCTTTGATTGCATATCCCTTGAGGTTCTTATTGAAAGTAAAATCTTTCAATTTATTCTGACCCAGCATCACTTTGGTAGCAATATTCAGATAAGGAATCTGATAGGCTTTTGCAATAAAAGGCGTAGTTCTTGACGCTCTTGGATTCGCCTCTATCACATAAACCTTACCGTCCTTAATCGCAAACTGAATATTGATAAGTCCTTTTATATTTAGTCGAAAGGCAATTTTCCTTGCGTATTCTTCCATCGTCTCAACTATCAAAGGTGTGAGATTAAATTGTGGTAGGACGGCATTTGAATCTCCACTGTGAATTCCGGCAGGTTCAATATGTTCCATTAATCCCATAACATGAAACTGATCCCCGTCACAGATTCCATCTACTTCCGCTTCCTGACAGCGATCCAGAAAATGATCAATGAGAATTTTATTGTCAGGAAGATGCTTTAGCAAACTTACCACTGCACTTTCCAACTCCTGATCGTTAATTACAATTCGCATTCGCTGACCACCCAGAACGTAACTTGGCCTTACCAGTACAGGGAAACCAACCGTTTTAGCAACAGCTACTGCTTCATCAACAGTAGTAGCTGTACCGTATGAAGGATATGGAATATCCATCTCCTTAAGCATATCACTGAAGCGCCCGCGGTCTTCGGCAATGTCCATATTATCGTATGAAGTCCCTACAATAGGTATTTCTTTTTTGTGAAGCTTCTCGGCCAGTTTAAGCGCAGTCTGACCTCCTAATTGTACAATTACTCCATCTGGTTTTTCATGGTCGATGATATCCCAAAGATGTTCCCAGAACACAGGTTCAAAATATAGTTTGTCGGCCATATCAAAATCTGTTGATACCGTTTCAGGATTACAGTTTACCATAATCGACTCAAAGCCGCACTCCTTCACCGCCAACAGACCATGAACGCAACAATAATCGAATTCAATTCCCTGACCAATCCTGTTGGGTCCGGAACCGAGGATAATGATCTTTTTTTTCTTGGTTACTATGCTTTCATTGTTTCCGCCGGTTTCGAATGTGGAGTAGAAATAAGGAGTTTTTGCTTCAAATTCCGCGCTACAGGTATCTACCATTTTAAAAATACGGTTGATGCCAGCTGTTTTTCTTTTTTCATAAACAGCTTCTTCATTTCCGTCTTGCATTATGGTTGCGATTTGTACATCACTGAACCCTAAGGTTTTCGCTTCCCTGATTAATTCCGAAGGAATCGTTTCCAGCTTATATTTTTTTATTTCCTTTTCGGCAACGCAAATTTTCTGAATTTCATACAGGAACCACCTGTCGATGCCGGTTGCCTGTGAAATGGTTTTAACGCTGACTCCCAGCATCAGCGCATCCTTGATCCTGAAAATGCGATCCCATTTTGGTATCTTGATATATTGAATGAGGTCTTCTGCATGCATTTGACTCTTGCCATAATAACCGAGACCTATGGCATTATTTTCAAGACTCTGACAGGCTTTTTGAAGTGCTTCCGTAAAACTTCTTCCAATGGCCATAACTTCTCCTACGCTCTTCATCTGTAAACCCAGGGTATCATTTGCGCCTTTAAATTTGTCAAAATTCCATCGCGGCATTTTAACAATTACGTAGTCCTGTACCGGTTCAAAATATGCTGATGTGGTTTGTGTTATTTGATTCTTCAATTCATCCAAACTATAACCAATCGCCAGTTTAGCAGCAATTTTTGCAATAGGGTATCCTGTAGCTTTGGATGCCAGAGCAGAAGATCTCGATACCCTCGGGTTTATCTCAACTGAAATGATCTGTTCAGTTTCAGGATTTAATGCAAATTGTACATTACATCCACCGGCGAAATTGCCCAGTGAACGCATCATAAGGATTGCTTTGTTTCTCATGTCCTGAAATGCTGTATCACTCAGAGTCATAGCCGGCGCAACAGTTATTGAATCACCCGTGTGTACCCCCATCGGATCAAGATTCTCAACAGTGCATATAATAACGACGTTGTCGTTTTTATCCCTTAATAATTCCAGTTCATACTCCTTCCATCCAAGTACTGCTTTTTCAACCAGTACTTCATGAATGGGAGAAGCCTTTAATCCCCTGTCCAGCGCAGCATCCAGGTCATCTTTACTATGCACAAATCCACCTCCTGTACCACCGAGTGTAAATGAGGGCCGGATAACCAGCGGAAATCCAATTTCCTGAGCGAACTCTTTCCCTTCAAGCATGGAATTGGCAACCCTGGAAGGGGCCACGTCAATTCCTATTCGAATCATTAACTGTTTGAATTTTTCCCTGTCTTCTGCGGTATCAATTGCAGCAATGTCAACCCCTATTAGATTTACATTGTACTTCTCCCAAATTCCCAATTCCGCTGCTTCCTTACAGAGATTTAGTGCTGTTTGACCGCCCATAGTTGGCAAAACAGCGTCAATCTGGTTCTCCTCAAGGATCTTTTCAATACTTTCCGCTGTAAGGGGCAGAAGATATACCCTGTCAGCCATCATGGGGTCAGTCATAATAGTCGCGGGATTGCTGTTAATCAGAATTACTTTGATTCCTTCTTCACGAAGACTTCTGGCGGCCTGAGAACCGGAATAATCAAATTCGCAAGCTTGTCCAATGATGATCGGGCCTGAACCAATAATGAGAACTGAACTGATGGCGGGATTTTTTGGCATGAAAAAACAAATTCCGCAAAAGTAAGGTTGTGTAGGTTCCCGAAGAAATTTTATAAATGTTTGAGAACAAAAAATCCCGGTATTCCGGGATTGAAGACTATTCTTAACGTGCTATTATCTATTTGTGATAGGATGCCATCTCAATATCATCGAGTAAAACACCCCCCTTTTTTGCCTGTTGACGCTTTTCGGCAGTAAGCCGTTTGTTATCGCTCTTCGATTTGATCTTGAAGACCCATTTTTGTTTTGCTTCTTCTCCACGCACCATTCCAATCACGGAACCGATGCTGATGACGAAAAGTAACAGAAATTTGTTTTTAAATAACATCTTATCATTTTTTCAAGGAAGGTCTCAATATATAGACAGTTTCTATAGGCCAAAAGCTGTACCAATTTTTAGTTTTTTTTAAATTCCCTGGAAATCATTTACTAACATTAATTTAAACTTGGGTGAATTTTGTTTTAAATCCTTATTTGGGATAATTCACCTTTGTAATTCTAAATTTGGGATTTGAATGAGCAGATATGTTCTATGCATTTGCCTGGTCGTTTGTAACACCACGGCTCGAAGTCAACTTTTTCAGCCTGTAAATTATCCACAGAAAGAATTTCGTAACCCCCTTGACATTCCTATCAGCCTTGCTGCCAATTTTGGTGAGCTTCGGGTCAATCACTATCATATGGGACTCGATATTCGAACTGAACATAGGGAAAATCTCCCTGTGTATGCATCGGATGACGGATACATTTACAAGATAAAAATTGAGCCGTTTGGATTTGGTCAGGCAATCTATATTCGTCATAGCAATGGTTATGTGAGCCTTTATGCACATTTGAATTCATTCTATCCGGCATTGGCATTATATGTGAAACAAAAACAATATGAAAAGGAGCGCTGGGATATTTCTTTGGAACTGACATCTGCATTATTCCCAGTTAAAAAAGGCGATTTAATTGCCTATAGTGGAAATATGGGTGGTTCTGAAGGTCCTCACCTTCATTTTGAAATTCGGACCTCACCAGATGATATTAATGTAAACCCTTTACTTTTTGGTTTACCGATACCGGATAACACTTCACCGGTAATAAGGGGCTTGTCAGTCTATGATCTAAGCGAAAGTTTTTATGAACAGGATCCTTTATTTGTACCTGTAAAGGGGACATTGGGAAAGTATACAATTACAAATCAAATTCTGTTTATCAATAGCACTAATCCTGGATTTGGCATAAGTGGATTTGATACACAAACCGGCTCTAAAAACCCTAATGGAATTTTTCAGAGAATTGTTTACGACAACGAGAAAGCAGTCTCGGGTTTTCGTATGAATAATATAAGTTATGACGATACAAGAGGTGTTAATGCGCATATCGACTATCCTACACATTCGAAGGGTGGTTCGTATTATCAGCTCCTGTTCAGGATGCCGGGTTATCAGCATTCAATTTATCGCGAAAACAAAAACGGTGGACGAATTCACCTTGAAGACGGAAAACCTCATCTAATTCGAATTGAATTAAAGGACGCTTACGGAAACACGTCCAATTTAAAATTTCAAGCCCAATATAAACCAGGGAGAAAAGGGAAAACATTAAATAATGGGAAAATGTTTTATCCGGGAATGATTGATGGTTTTGAGGCGCAAAACGCAGCTTTTTATCTGGGGGAAAAAAGTTTATACGATTCCGTTCATCTTGAATACAGTGAAAAAGTTACGGAAGATAAAAATGTAGTCTCTGCAGTTCATGAATTTGGTAGCACTCGAATTCCTTTGGCGGATACTATGATTGTAAGAATAAAATTATCGAAACCAATAAATCAAAAACAATACATATTGCTTCAATGGAATGATAAGGACGAATCTGAAGTAAAGAAACCGGAATGGCAGGAGGATTGGGCAACAGCTGCTTTCAGGAGTTTTGGCAATTTTCGTTTGATTTTGGATACGGAACCACCGCTTATTCAAGTGCCTGGGATAACAGAAAATTCGAACCTGGAAAAGGCCACCCAACTAATCGTTTTGGTTCAGGATAACAATAAAAAGATAAAAAACTTTCGCGCTACCCTCGACGGG
>DATHPV010000063.1:0-2505 GCA_035483495.1 Puia sp. | reverse complement strand
CTTTTCAGGGTTCAAACTAAAACTGGGCATGTAGACAAGGGCATCGAATGTTATGGCGTTGATTCCCACTATTTTTCAGCTCTCGGAATCAAGGTTGTTGCAGGACGAAATTTTGAACCGGCAGATACTTCACACGGTACCATGGTAAACCAAAGTTTTGTAACACATTTTGGATGGGATCAGCCTATTGGTCAGCGCATTACTTTCCCCGGTGATACCTCTGTTAAAGATTTTCTTGAAGTGGTTGGTGTCGTAAAGGATTTTAATCAAAATTCCCTGTATAATCCAATACAGCCACTTTTGTTTTTTTATGGCCCCTTGAATAATACATATATAATGAAGTTAAAGCCGGGAAATTCAAGCAATACGCTTGCGCAGGTGGAGGGTGTCTGGAAAAAATATTTCCCCGCACTGCCCTTCGAATTTAAATTTTTGGATGAAGGATTGAATTCGCAATACGTGGCTGATCAGAAACGCGGAAAAATATTCGCTTCACTGGCTGTACTTACGATCATTATTACCTGTTTAGGTTTGCTCGGATTAACGGCTTACACTACACAACAACGACAAAAAGAAATCAGCGTACGCAGGGTGCTGGGCGCGAGTGTCGGAGAAATCATTACGCTAATTACCAGGAATTATTTCTGGCTTGCGTTGATTGCCGCGGCAATTGCATTTCCGGTTGCCTGGTATTTTATGAGTAACTGGATGAAAGTTTTTTCATACAGCCCGGGCATATCGGCCATGCCGTTTATTTTGTCGGCTCTGCTGATCATGATAACAGCCATACTCACCGCAACTTTTCAC
Organism: Puia sp.; assembly: GCA_035483495.1. Classification (GTDB taxonomy): domain Bacteria; phylum Bacteroidota; class Bacteroidia; order Chitinophagales; family Chitinophagaceae; genus Puia. Next base: position 1,698 of record DATHPV010000063.1, on the reverse strand, counting down.
TCGGCTAAAGCCGCGCTTTCAAAACCGTCTAAAAATTTGAGATCGGAATAGGGCAGGTGAACAATGGGCCACAAATCTCAAAGTCGAATGCGGCAACCAGATCTGGTTGTCAAATACATTCATAAAATAAATCAACCAAAAAATTGATGAGAAAAATTAGATTGACGCGAGATAGTGTTTCAATGGGAGATGATGCTGGTGGTACAAGCCTGGTAATCGAAATAAATGAGGATTGGTTGATTGAACAAATATTAGACGAAATATTAAGAATTAATTATTTGCCCGTTGTAGAAGGCGGCAGAGCAACATGGAGCGTCGCTTTTGAAAATCCCATCGCGGTAATATCTCAGCAATGGTATAAACCAGAGATAATAATACATTCAGAATTCCCTTATCCTCAAAGGGAGAAATCTAAAAACTTTAATCAGTTGCATTTTTCTTACTACCCAGATGAAGAGCCTTGGTTGATACACAGAATACTGAGCAGGTTTAATACTATTTATCCCGCTTATTATTAATGATTTGCTTGCCAGCTCCAACATGTATATTGTTTCTGCGATTTATGCAACGACGCAGACGGTGCAAGTGAGAAATTAGTCGACTAATAAGTATGGATTTAGTATCTTTTCTATTATGCCAGTTCCAACAATCGTGGCTCCCTCTCGTATTTCAAACTCTAATCCTTCTTTTAGAGAATGTTCGAAAAAATGAGGTGACAAGGTTTTTATCGATGCCTTTACAACATCTCCTGGATGAACCAGTTTTTTATCTATAAAAGTGTATCGACCTCCCGACTGCCACATTGTAAAATGAAATTTTATTTGAGGCCAATACCCCGTGGATACTGGGCTTTTACGTCCGCCTTCTTGCGTAGTTTTAAATCTTATAGTAGCTATAAAATCATCACCGTTTGATATCATAAAAGACTTAAAGTTACAACGTTTTTGTGCCCGATAAGACGTTACCAGTGTTGTTAAGGACAGCATCAAGGGATGTGGTTTGTCGAAGGTATCCTGTTGTTTGCCGAAAAGAATTATACAGTTGCATAGATGATGATAGATTGGGAAACACAGCAATCAATAAGCAGGCACCATGCCTGATTTGTATTTGATTACTTTTTTTTAAAATTAGAAACATTATCGTCTAATGATTAAAATCAAATCAGGCATGAAAACAGTACTCTTTGGTATTATTATGTTTGTTTCAGTTTCTGCGATGGCTCAGTCTGATTCTCTGCCTTATAAAACATTTCCTCCCGCACCTGACCATTATAGTGCAGGTACAGTTGTATCAAGACTGCTGGACGGTCTGGGCTTCCGTTATTATTGGGCTACGGAAGGACTACGTCCCATAGATCTGGCCTTCAGGCCAAGCCCACAGGCACGCACCAGCCAGGAAACCCTGGAACATATCTATTCATTGTCTACCATGATCGTTGCTGCAGTCGGTGGGAAGCAAAATGCAGACCAAATCAAAACCTTTGACGAGCTACGAAAAGCTACACTCGAAAACTTTAAGAAGTGCAGTGCCATCACTGGCGGATACAGTAATGCTGATTTGGAGAAAATAAAGATTGACTTCAATGGGCAAAACCTGCCTTTTTGGAATATGATCAATGGCCCCATTTCGGATTGCCTCTGGCATACAGGACAGGTAGTATCACTCCGGCGCTCATCGGGCAACCCTTTTTCTAATAAA
>DATHPV010000062.1:0-4015 GCA_035483495.1 Puia sp. | reverse complement strand
CCAGATTTTACCATCAGGGCAGGTATTCCGTAAACAGGGAACAGGGAATACATCATTTCCACCGGTTACTCGGTGAAAGGTTAGAACTAATGTAAGTATGTTATTGAAGGGATTATAGATATCGGGAAAATGTAATACCTACCAATTTGGTAGACTAAATAACTCGTAGTATATTTAGTTCTCAAAAGAGAGATCGACGATTTTAAACCTTATCAACATGAATAATACAAAAGACCTTAATTGGTTAAGTGCGCCGTCTTTTTTTCTGATTATCGGAATTATTGCATTTCATTCAACGAGTCAGAACATTCACAATAAACGACAGGAAAAAACAAAACCACCGATCGCAATCCTGCCATTAAAAAAGTAGTAACAGGTAAACTTGGATTCCCGTATAATCTGCTTAAACTTCACACCCTGCAGTTGCAGGGTTTTTTATTTACTCATTTATCAAATATTTATTTTTGTAACTGAATAGGTATGCCGAGTAAGCGGGTACATCTGATAAAAGAATAGAATTTAAAACATACAAAAAAACTATTAAATGAATAATCAGCCTTTTGTAATTGAACGGGTGTTTGATGCTCCTGTCGAAAAAGTGTGGGACGCGATCACAAAAAATGAACAAATGAAAAAGTGGTATTTCCAGCTTGAGGATTTTAGACCGGTCGTTGGATTTGAGTTTCAGTTTACCGGGAAAGCAGATGAAAATACTGAATATCTGCACCTGTGTAAGATTACGGAAGTGACAGATAGAAAAAAACTCACCTATAGCTGGCGCTACGACGGGTTGCCAGGAATTTCTTTTGTTTCCTTTGAATTGCTTGCTGAAGGAAAGAGAACCAGATTAAAACTGACGCATACAGGTATTGAAAGTTTTGCATCCGGAGGACCCCATTTTGAAAAACAAAGTTTTGAGAAGGGATGGACTTATATTTTGGATAAATCGCTGAAGAGGTTTCTGGAGGGGGAAACGATTAGGGCATAACACATAAAGCCCAAAGCTAAATGCTGAACTTTCAGCATGCCTTATTTTTTTAGATTGAGAATGGAATAGTTTTCTGATTCCTGAATGATTTGATTCTGTAAAGACCCTAACCCGTCTATTTTCAATTCAATTTTATCTCCGGGCTCCAGCCATTGTTCAGGATATTTAGGATTTTTTAATTTTCCGGTTCCATTTAATTCAAGGAAACAACCTGTGCCTACAGTACCTGATCCAATGATATCGCCGGAGTACAATTCAACACCGTAAGAAGCTCTTTCGATGAGCTCAGCAAAAGTCCATTCCATATCGGACAGATTACCTTCGCTCACCGGTCTATCATTAACCAGTGCAGTCATTTTAAGATTCCATGATTTTCCAATGTGATTTTTTTGGCATGAAGTCTCAAATGTTTTTAATTCATCGATTGTAACCAGATAAGGTCCGGTTGCGGTTGCAAAATCCTTTCCTTTTGCAGGACCCAGGTTCAAAAGCATTTCATCCATCTGAAGAGTGCGGGCGCTGAAATCATTTAATATCATGAGACCGGCAATATATTCATCTGCTTCGACCGCTTTAATGTTCTTACCCTTTTTAGAAATCACAATCGCCGCCTCCAATTCAAAGTCCAGTTTTCTAAAATGATCCGGCATGCAATTCACCGTTCCCGGTCCAAAGACTGTGTGATGATTACCGAAATAAAAAACGGGAAAAGAATCAAAGACCGGCGTCATTTCAATTCCGCGATTACGTCTTGCTGTTTCTACATGTTGTCGAAATGCGTATCCATCGCGAAGAGAGGGAGGATTTGGAACGGGTGCAAGCAATTTCACTTCTTTAAGGGGAATGCCCTGACGTTTAAGGTTGGGTGAAGTCTCTATTTTTTTTGAAATATTTTCTAATTCAGGTAAGAATATTTCCCAACTCTCCAGTAGTTTTATCATTGTGTCAGGAAACCCGTTCCGAAGCATAAAAATATCATATACCAGATTTTCAGAAACCAATCCGGCACATTCTATTCCATTTTTCAGAAAACTGACAAGTTTCATAAGTTTCCTCTTTTTTCCTGTTCGTGCTCGATAGCTTCAAAGAGTGCTTTAAAATTTCCCTTTCCAAAACTCCGTGCTCCTTTACGCTGTATAATTTCAAAGAAAACAGTTGGTCTGTCCTGTACAGGTTTACTGAAAATCTGCAACAGATATCCATCCGGATCACGATCGACGAGAATACCCAGTTCTTTGAGAGGCCCCAGATCTTCTTCTATTTTCCCAACGCGATTTTCGAGTTCATCATAGTAACTGGTTGGCACTTTCAAAAATTCAACACCTCGATGCATGAGGTCAGTCACGGTCGCAACGATATCTTTGGTTGCCAGCGCTACGTGCTGAACTCCTTCTCCATCAAAAAATTCCAGAAACTCTTCCACCTGCGATTTGCGCTTGCCTTCTGCCGGTTCGTTGATAGGAAATTTCACATATCCATTCCCGTTACTCATTACTTTACTCATCAGCGCTGAATACTCGGTAGAAATATCTGTGTCGTCAAAAGTCAAAATGTTTTTAAATCCCATCGTGTTTTCATAAAATGACACCCATTTGTTCATTTGATTCCACCCTACGTTGCCCACACAATGATCCACATATAACAAACCGGTGGAAACTGGTTGATAATCCGAATTCCAGGGCTCATAACCGGGCATAAAAACCCCTTGGTATTTTTTTCTGTCGACAAACAGGTGCGCGGTTTCGCCGTATAATTTGATACCGCTTAAACCCAGCTCTCCGTGAAAGTCAGTCAGGAGAACGGGGTCCATAAAGCTATCTGCGCCTCTCTGCGTAGTTTCATTCCAGGCGCTTACTGAATCATTCACCTGCAGTGCAATCAGTTTTACGGCATCACCATGTTTCATTACATGCTCCGCAATTATATGATTTGACCTGAGTGCAGATGTGAATACAAAAGTCAGTTTGTTTTGCCGCAGCACATAACTGGTGCGGTCTCTTACGCCGGTTTCAGGTCCCGCATAAGCAATTCCCTGGAAGCCAAACGCTGTCTTATAAAAATGAGCGGCCTGTTTTGCATTGCCTACATAAAATTCAATGTGGTCTGTGCCCATTAATGGGAGAAAATCTGTTTCCATAACTTAGATTTATAAAAATTAATTCAGATAGTCGTACAAATCTTTTAGAATGGAAATAACGATCCGGTCGCCAGAGATATCAATAGAAAAATATATCGTCTGCGCTGGTCTATAAATAGTTTACGAGCATAATCTGGCCGCATGCATCCTAAAATTAAATAAAATATATTTGCCTGAATTGATTAAATGCGCCAGAACTTTGTAATTCTGGGTTATTAAATTTTAATTTATGGCACATTACATCAGCAAAGGAACCATCCCTCCGAAACGCCATACGCAATTCCGAAGTCCCTCCGGAAAATTGTATTCGGAGGAATTAGTGTCAACAGAAGGATTTTCCAGCGATTATTCACTGCTTTATCATATTTATGCGCCCACCCAGATTCTGAGTACCGATACTCCTTCACCTCTGATTATAAATACTCCAGAGGAGAAGATGCTGAAGCATAGGAGCCTGGAAGGGTTCAATCTCAGCCCGGAAGACGATTACCTGAATAGCAGGAAAGCTATATTGGTTAACCGGGACATACATATTTCACTGGCGGCTCCCCGAAAATCGCTTCTGGATTATTTTTATAAAAATGCGGATGCGGATGAACTGATTTTTATACACGAAGGCAGTGGAAAAGTTACAACGATTTACGGGGAACTTGATTTTTCTTACGGTGATTACATTCACATACCCCGTGGTACAATTTATCAGATTCATTTCGAGACTTCATCCAACCGGTTATTTATAGTTGAATCTTTCAGTCCGATCAGGTATCCCAGAAAATATATCAGTAAATACGGACAACTGTTGGAAAATTCTCCATATTGTGAAAGAGACATTAAAGTGCCTCAGTTTACTGCGGCAATTGATGAAACAGGAGATTTTCTTGTACGAATTA
>DATHPV010000061.1:0-4150 GCA_035483495.1 Puia sp. | reverse complement strand
TCCGTTGCAGGTTTTCCGATATGCCATACGCAGTAAGGTATCATAGCAATGGCGATCGCCAACACTCCGCTGAATTTATCTGTTGTTCGCGATTTGATCGCCCGGGCCACGGAAAATAAAATCACTCCCCGAAAAACAAATTCTATGATTACAAAAAAGGGGAAATAAGAAAACTCGTATATCAGAAACTGGGGTAATCCGGAAAATGTTTTATAAAATGGATATACCGCCTGCATGCCGGCATCTTTCGCGCCGAAATAAAAGGGAATTGCTGAACCAAGGGCCAGCGTGAGAAACAATACAAGTGCTGCTTTCCGGTTTTCCTTTGCCGGCCATCCCAGACCGTAGTCAGAAAGTTTTTCATGAAATCTGAATCGAATGATCACACAGGGAATTATCACTAACAGAAGAAATCCTCCAAAGAAGGAAATAAATTCCCTGTCCCAGGGTATCCACGATATAATGGGCGGTCTTGTAACCGTATCCACGCCGGGATAAGACCAGTCGGGCAAAATAAGTTTGAGCAATTCCAGATTACCATGATATCCGTAAAGCATCAGCAGGACGGTAATAGAAATCAGGAGTACCGCAATTTGTTTTTTGAATAATGCAGAGAGCGTTTCTTTTATTTCCCTATATATGTTCATGACAATGGTAAGGTAGATCAAAAAATAACCGGATTATTAAAACAAAAATTATTTATCTTCAGAGTTCTACTCCCCGATTTTATTTCCTTCCGCTAAACCGATCCTATATGAATATTGCGGAAATATTATCCGATAGCGAGCCGGATCTTTACGGCGATTCCATTGTCTCTTTGGATAGTGAAAACAGGGAAATTTTTGTTATCAGTGATCTTCATATGGCCGCCGGATTAAATTCCAATGGTAATTATGACGGTACCGAGAATTTTTTTGCAGACAAATCAATGTCAAGGTTTTTAAGTTATCTGAGAAAATCAAAACGATTCGATAAAAAAGGACTCTTGATCATCAACGGTGACTTTATAGATTTTCTCCGTATTCGCAACATGCCGGTAAATTCAAAAGATTTTGAAGACTGGAGCGAAATTTTAAAGACTTTGGGTGTAGATAAAAATGCAGATACACTTCGGGCTTCCATCACGAACAAGGAACTTACTTACGGGCTGCGTACGGATGACTACAAATCCGTCTATAAACTTTCAATTTGTTTTCAGGGACATCCGGCAGTATTCAGGTGCCTTACGAGCTGGCTTGAAGAAGGTAATGATCTTTTAATTGTAAAAGGGAATCACGACCTGGAGTGGTATTGGAAATTAGTAAGGGATTATTTAAGACTGCTTCTCGCAAAAAATATTTCGATCACTCCGCAACAGATACGTTTTGTGGATGACAAACTGATCATCGACAAAAAAATATATATCGAGCACGGCCATCATTATGAAAATTTTACGAATGTGGGCGGTGATCCGTTACTTCCAGGCGGCAAAGAACTCAATCTTCCGTTCGGATCTTTTTTCAATCGTTACCTGATAAACCGTATCGAACTCGCCTACCCTTTTATTGATGATGTACGACCAAGGGAACAAATACTGCCTCTGTTGATAAGAGAAAGATTTCCACTGGCCATTCGGCTGTTATTCCGATATATTCCCTTTCTGTTACTGGTGATACCAAAAAAACAATACCGATTTGCACTCCGGTTTTTTCTGCAGTTTGTCTGGATCATTGTGATTCCCATTCTGATAACCGCGATAGCAGTGTATTTCAGTATACCCCATCCCATTCATCTGATTCCGGCTAAGTTATCGTCGGCAGGTTCATCTTCTATCTGGACAACGATATTATCTCCTCTTAAAAACCTGCTTTTACTTTCACTCAGTTATTTTCTGGGAAGGCTATTTTCGATTCTGGAACTCTCGGCACCTACCAGTTTTTACCCAAATGCCCTGGCGGTTTTTAAAATATATCCTGAAATCGAACTGGTGACTTTTGGTCATACCCATGATCCGGAACAGAAAAAATCAAACGGTAAAAGTTATTATAATACCGGCACATGGATACCCGTGTTTGAGCTCGATGCAGCCGATGTGCGTCTCGACAAAACTTATACATTCATTCAAATCTCCCGGGATTCTTCAAACCAAATCCATACAAACGGATTGATGCGATGGAACGATGATGCGGGGCGGAGTGATGTAATGCAGTTACGCGACAGTATCTAAAGATTCGGGACGCTAATCACTACGAGAATTGTAATATTAACCCATTGTGATTTTCTGATCTGCACGATTGACCCAGTCGTCTAGAAAAATTGCTTCAAAATAAACTGCGATATCCGGATGCTCAATAATAATTCCGGCATCGCGGTTGCGAAGTGTTCCATCGGCCGACCAGTTCTGGCTGCTTACCATCACTATTTTCGAATCAACCACGATACCCTTATTATGAACACGGTCTTGTATGCGCAGCACTTTATCCAGTTCAAATGGTTTTAACTTTTCTACCCATTGCCCGGTATTTTCAAACTGGCTGGTAATCAGGCGAACATCCAATCCTTTCTTAAAGGCCACGCTGAGTGCAGAAATCAGTGATTCAAAATCTTCATCGGCTTTCTTGTCAGAAGCATGTATATACTGAGTCTGCATATATACTGTTTTGGTGGCTGACTGAATAAGTGACAGCACCTGATCAACATACATGGATGTGTGTTTCCCTTTGTCGGGAGTCAACAAAGGCTGAAGGGTGACCTTTACATTTTTGAAGATCTTATTTTTACCAAGTGTAGAAGCCGGAATCTTTTTTGCAACAACCGGCTTCATGTTGCTTTTTTTGCTCTCAGCCTGGAATGCCTTTACGGCTTTATGAATTTGCTGGTGAACTGCTTCGTTGCCGGTTCCCTGCCCGTCCTGAGCTACAGCAAAATCATTATCTATATATGCTTTGTAGAGTTGTGCCAGTTTTTCATTCATAATTATCACGTGCCAGTCACGGTCGGCATTCGCCAAACTGCCTCTCGATTTATCATTCGCTTTCAGATTCGGCTGATTGCTTACGTTAAAATTTCCACTGGAAAGCCAGAAAGCACTGGCATCCCTTACAGCTACTTTGATATGATAGGCTGTCGGAAAAATCCATTCATTTACAACCGGATCATTTCTCGTAAGTGCCCAGTTTACTGTCGCATTCGAATCTGCATTCAGGATATCCGTCCTCGTTACATCATCTGTCTGGTTGGCGGTGGCGTTTCGCGGTGGATGATCAAGTACCATCCGGAAGTTTAATTTCATTGTTTTGATTGTCTGAATTACTGTTTGCAGAATATCGTTGGATGTAAAATCATACATCCCGATCGTGAGATCATTTTTCGTTTGCTTTAAAAAATCTGCGAGTACTGTAAACCCATCGTCGGGTGTTGCATATGCTACGATTGTGGTCGTAGTGGTGAGTTTTGTGAGCGGCTCAGTAGCCGGAGTATAGTTTATTTCTTTTTTAGCCGGTTTGACAGATGCAATATTTGCGGAAACAGCAGGTGGTTTTAAAACCTTACCTGAATGGACAGACTTCTCTCCCTTCCATTGTGGTTCCTTAAATTCATTTCTTCCGTGAGCCTGTACCAGGGAAAATTGTTCCGGCGATATGGATCGCAGACGCTGCATCGCTGTCGCCTGTCTCACATCTACCGGAACGCCTTCTACTTCAGCGGGAAGTTTCTCATTACCTCGCAGACCGTTTATCTTTTCAGCTACTGTTACGACAATAGCTGGTTTATTGGTGATCCAGTTTCCGCTGATTTTGTAACCAGCACGAACCGTAAGCACACCTTTTTTACGAAAAAGTTTCAAATGTTTACTAATGATTCCATCAATCTTCTCGTAAGGAATGGGGGCATTCATGGACAGGATTTTATTTTTCAGAAAGCATCGCCTGTTTGATCAATTCAACAATTCCAAAATTTCCTCCGGGTTTACTTACAAAGTCCTTGTAAGGTTTCCAGGTTGGATGTCCAAAAATGGATGTTGGATCGCCATGCATAATCCCGACAAATGTTTCACCAACAATTCTTCCGCCAACAGGCCCTAAGTGAATCGGTGTAGCATTGGTTTTAAAATGTTGTGCGGCTTCAGATAAAATATAAAACCAGAGTGGTGCGTTACCTGCAAAATTTG
>DATHPV010000060.1:0-2040 GCA_035483495.1 Puia sp. | reverse complement strand
TTCCTTCAGTCCACGAAGCTGACCTGCAAGAGAATTGTATTTTCCCGGGTTACCACCGGCTATCACTTCATAACCTGCTATAGCCGCATAGAGATAATTTCTGGAAGCAACCATGGGAGAGAAGTTGTTTCCCATTACAATCGTATTCAGTTCGTGAACAGTGCTGCAGTAGAGATTGGGGTCGCTGAAAATTTTTTCATAATCTTTTTTGGTAGTACAGGCTGTAAAACATAATCCGGCAAGAATCAATGCAATTAATCTCTTCATTTTTTATTGTTTAGCGGGCAATCGGGACCAGTCAGTAAGTCCCTGTTTCTCATTTTGCGTGGCAAAAATAAAGTTATTTATTTGTGCTGACCGATTTTTCCCATCCCGTTTCTTTGAGTGCCGGATCGTTTTCCTTTTTCAGAAAATCGGCATTTGCAAATGATTCTGCTTTCCAGAAGAGTATAGCATCATCAGGAACAACTTCAACGGGTGTTTTCCATGAGATGGAATTTTCATTATAAGCAGGATTCGACTGAGAATTATAGCAGGAAATGATAGACCAGCGGGGAGCATCGGAAAGATTGGCTTCAGAACGATGTAAAAGATTGCTATGGAATATCAGTGCGTCTCCGGGTTCCAGTTCACAGTATACAAGCTCCATTGTATTTAGTGCATTATCTACCATGATCATATCGGCGCCTACCTGTTCCCCCGAAAAACCATGATTTACCCTGCCTAGTTTATGGGAACCCTTAATCACCTGCAGGCATCCATTCTCCTTATTTGCTTTTGTTAGAGCAATCATTACACTGATGAGCTGATCGGGGAACATGAACTGATTTTTATACCAGTAACCATAATCCTGATGCCATTCCCATGCGCCACCAACCCTCGGTTCTTTCTGCATCAGCTTGGAATGAAAATGACAAACAGGTGCGTCGCTATCCAATAGCTGGGCAACAGAATGCACCATTCTTTCACTCCTGGTGAGATACCCGAATACATCGTTGCCGGGAGTAAACCAAAGTGAGAGTTTGGTCTTCTTACCCGAAAGATCATTCAGATCCAGCGCATTCTTGCTAATGGAACTATCTTCAATGGCAGTGACATATAATTTATCCACCTCCTGTCTGCTGCAAAAACTTTTGATGACTACATAACCATCTTTATGAAAGGATTTTATCTGATCTTCAGAGAGATTCGTGAATGGCATAACATGAATTATTATGAATGAATGGCCGGCTCTTCAGAGCCAGCAAAAGGTAAAAATATTTTATCAGATGACCAAGTGAAAAAAAAGACCCAAATGGCTGAAAACCAGCGTTTTGAGTAATGGTTAAGTCAAATAAACCGAATCGGATCTTTCTGTTTGGAAGGAGACCCAATTTGGCACCAGACTTGCTTAATAGGCATAATAAACCCTTACGATGATTAAAACATTGATCCTCTCTTTTTTTCTTTTCATCTCAATTTGGGCGGCAGGTCAGAATACTGCCTACGTTGACAAGAAATCAAAAGAATTTATTTTTACACCGACTCCTAAATCAGAGTTTGAAATAGTAGGCTACGAATACGCAAATATCTCCACTAAACGAATGATCTGTTTTTCTTCCAATTCCAACCTGGTCAGTGACAATATGGCCAAATGTCCTCTCGGTGCTTATTTTGAAACAGGCAGAATGAAAGAGGGCGACAGAATATTTTATCTGGGTAAAGCCGGTAGTTTCAGTAAAATGAATTTTGTTTCCGGTACAGGTAAGAAGACAATATTCTACTTTCCAAAAGGAAGTTTTGTAATCAAATAGATTACGTTAGTGAATGACTTCAATCAGTTCTTAAATTCTACTCTGTACGCAAGTATTTCTATATCCGATAGATTTTTTACTCTGTGAGGTCCTTCTGCAGGAATAGCAAATCCTCTGTTGGCCGGTGGTCCCTGCTCTGCAACAGAGTCTTTAATAAAATATATTTTTTTAAACGGGTCGAAAGCGTAGTTGTAATAAATCATATGGGCTTTCGCGAAATTGGGGTTGGCCGACCACATCACGCTTG
>DATHPV010000059.1:0-4352 GCA_035483495.1 Puia sp. | reverse complement strand
AGTCCCTGATCAAAATAGGTTTTTCTTTTGACAATAACTCACCCGAAAACCGGATGGAAGAATCGTTGCAATCCAGTCTCAGGGCGCTGATTTCATTTTCCGGATCATTGGCAGCATATACCCACCATCCCTTACCGGGATCATATTGAACATGAATAATATATCCTTCACTGCTGATTTTTTCACTATATACTTTCCAATGCGGTGGTTGTGCGCAAGAAGTCAGTATTATGCCGAATACAACTGCTAAAGAAAAAATTTTTTTCATTTTAATATTCGAAAAAATGGTGGAAAAATTCTGCCCTTAGTTTAAAGAGACATTAAAAGGAATGGAAACCGGTGGCAGGCATTCATGATTGTTGCAAACCATAAACTCTACTGAACCGGAAAGATTGGTTTTGATATTATTCTTACATCTTATTTTCTGAATGAAATCAACCTGCCCCTCGTAGTATTTCACGTCAACACCAAATACCTTTTCAAGTTCTACGACCATCTTTCCGTCTTCAGCCACTTTTCCCACCAATGTTACCAGGGGATTTTTTTTAAACGAGAACCGCGTCGGTACGGGTCCGCCCGCCGGTGTAAATTGTGAGTAAGTATGCCAGGGATCAGTAACATTTACAATGCAGTGTATTTCATACTGCTGATCTGATATTTTCTTTGCAGTAAATGTCCAGGCATAGGGATCCTGACCGTTTGCCTTTAAAAAACCAATAAAAAAAAATACAAAAATCTGCAGGCCCCTGATGTATGTCATATGAAAGGTAGTATTTGTATAAAGACTCCTGATCCGGGAAATAGGGCGAGCCTTCCGACAGTTTTTTTGAAAACTATAACTACTGTTTATTATTATAGTTGAAAAGAAATGTGCGAATTCATTTATTTTTAGCCCAAATACGAATAATTGGTTTCAACAGACAAGACATATGATGAGCGGGCGTTGTTGGCCCGGGTAAGTAAAGGCGACGAAGCTGCTTTTACTTCGTTATTAAATAAACATACCAACAACCTTTATTCACAGGCCCTGGCTTATACTAAATCCTCTGAAGTAGCGCAGGATATTGTGCAGGATGTTTTTCTGAAGATCTGGATGAAGAGAAAAGAACTTACTTCCATAGACCGGTTCGAGAATTATTTATTTATCATGACACGTAACCGGATCATTTCGATACTCAGAAAAAAACTGACTGTTCCTGTGTCCGACGGCATGCAGGAACTGATAGAAGAAAACAGTCCTTCACCGGAACAACAGTTCTCATTAAAACAGGTCGAATCGATATTGGAGAAAGGGATTCTGGCCATGCCTCCCCAGCGGCAGATAGTGTTCAAACTCAGTCGCAAGGAAGGGCTTAGTTATGCGGAGATTGCTGAAGAACTCGGTATTTCTACATCCACTGTAAAAAGCCATATCGTACAAGCGCTGAACTTTCTTCGCGATTATTTGCGGGCACACGGCGAGCCAATTATTACCCTCGTCTTGCTTCTGTTCATACAGAAATTCAAGAATTTTTAACTGTCACCTGCCCTCTCGGGATTTTAATGCGTCTTTAACTCTTGGGACGGGTCAAACCAGCCAAATATGGACGAGCAACTGCTTAGGAATCTTCTGGATAAATATCTTACGGGTACGCTCAGTGATCAGGAGCGTGATCATCTGGATAAGTTGCTGCAACTCCGGGAGAATTCCTTTTTGCTGGAGCGCATCATGCTTGAAGAGTTTGAGCAGCACCGGTTCGAAGGCGAAGGTCACGAACAGGTTCTTTCCCTTATTCAGGAAAATATTCTAAACGCTGTTCATCAGGTCAGGAAAACAAGAACTATTCATATTCGCAGGTGGGCAGCCGCAGCAGCCATTCTCATCCTGATATCGACATCCTATTTTATTTTTTACCCGAAGTCTGTCAACCCGGTAACGACGCAGATTGCGGAGACAGGTGCCGACATTGCGCCTGGCGGTAATAAAGCTATACTTACACTCTCCAATGGATCTACCATTCGCCTCGACAGCACATCAGACGGAGCGATTGCCCATGAAGATGAAACGAATATTTTAAAAACAGACAGCGGTCATTTACTCTACCAGAAGAGTAACAACCTGGAAGCAGAGGCCAAATTAAATACACTTGCCACACCTCGCGGCGGAACATTTCAGCTCACATTATCCGATGGAACCAAAGTGTGGCTGAATGCTGCATCCTCAATTACATATCCCAGTTCATTTACGGGAACTGACCGCAAAGTAACCATCACGGGCGAAGCTTATTTCGAAGTGGCTAAAGACAGATCAAAACCATTCCTGGTATCTGTGAATGATATGGTGATAACCGTGCTGGGCACGCATTTCAATATCAATGCCTATGAAAATGAAACCCAGGTTAAGACGACACTTTTTGAGGGTAGCATCGCTCTGAAGGCCGGTCAATATAATAGCCTTTTAAAACCTGGCGAACAGGCTGAATCTGGTAACAATGGAAAAATAAATATACTGCAGCAGGACGACCTCAATCAGGTTATCGCCTGGAAAACAGGTTATTTTAATTTCAGGGACGCCGATTTACCAACTGTTATGCGGCAACTCGAAAGATGGTATGATATAGATGTCCGCTACAATGGTCAGGTTCCGGAACGTAGATTCCGTGGCGAATTGCCGAGGAATTTGACTCTGAAGGAAGTGCTCAATGTGTTGAAAGAAGTAAAGATTAACTATAAAATTGATGGAAAAATGTTGATAATCTATAATTAGGGATACCAGCCCGGAAATAAAAACCGCCATGGGTTGGCCCCCATAGCGGCAGGTTGTTCCGGGTTGACCCAAACTTAAGAATCCTGTCAGACTGCTTTAGTTCTTCAACCCAAAACGAAACAAAGTTATGTTTAAATCTGCTCATCGTGGTTTCCGGTTGTTCGCATTCCGGAATATCCCCAAACCTGTTTTAGTCTTGAAATTGACCGCTATTTTACTCACTGTCGCCATGTTGCATGTAAGTGCAAAAAGCATTTCCCAAACCGTTAGTTTTTCGGGGAGTGATGTTCCACTTGAAAAAGTATTCGACGCTGTAAAAACGCAAACTGGTTTTGTTTTTTTTTATGATGTGGACATCTTAAAAAAATCCGGACCGGTAACCCTGCATGTAAAAAATATTCCTCTCGAAGATTTTCTTCGTCAGGCTTTTGCAAACAGTCCGCTAAAATATTCCATTCAGAACAATGCAATTATTGTTACACTCAGGGATATCGACACTGAAACGCCTCCTGGCGATATTTCGATATCCGGTCGTATCGTAGATGCCGATGGTAATCCACTCTCAGGCGCCACCATATCGATGAAAACAGAGAGTGGCATGCTGGCTGTCATGTCGGATGCAGATGGCAAGTTCAGTCTCCTGGCAAAATCCGGAACTGCTATTGAGGTTTCTTTTGTGGGTTATAAGAGTTATACTTTTAAAGCCACCCAGCAAACGCGCAATATTTCCATCAGCCTCTCCCGTTCAGCAGATAAGATGAATGAGGTTTCTGTAACGACCGGTTTTCAGACGATTGCCAAAGAAAGAAGTACAGGAGCCTTCAGCCGTGTGGAAGGAGAGGAGATTCAGCAAAAATCAGTCAGTATCAATGTCATCGACCGGTTGGAAGGACTGGTTCCGGGACTGGCCGTAAATAACGGCCAGGGTGCTGATAAGTTTCTTATCCGCGGTGTAAATTCTGTGAATGCCAACCGTGCACCATTATATGTTCTGGACGGGGTGCCGATCGCATACGCTGATGTATCCACCCTGGTAAATCCAAATGATGTTGAAAGCATTCAGATACTCCGCGATGCAATGGCTACTTCCATCTGGGGTTCGCAGGCGGCTAATGGTGTTATCGTAATTACTACAAAAAAAGGAAAAACGCAGGGCCATATAAAAGTGCAGTATAACGGTTTTGTTTCCTTCAAAGGACTACCGGACTACAGCTATCAGAAAATGATGAGCCCGAAACAATTTATCACCGCAGCGCAGGAAGTTTTTGACCCTGCTACTTTTCCATATAGTTATGTAACAACCATCAGTCCGAATTATGAACTGCCCGTTGTTTTTCCTCACGAACAGATACTCTACGACCTGAATAGCGGTGCAATTTCTCAGGCAGTCGCCAATCAACGATTGGATTCGCTGGCTTCATTAAACAATCGTTCACAAATTGAGCAAAACCTCATGCAGCCGGCGATGTTGACTAATCACAGCGTTTCATTCAGTGGCGGCAGCCCTTTTTATAGTTTTTACGGATCGTTGAATTATACCAATACAAAAAATATCGACCGGTCTGATATCAACAACTACATGGTTGATTTCAAACAGGTTTTTTCT
>DATHPV010000058.1:0-7291 GCA_035483495.1 Puia sp. | reverse complement strand
TGATGTTAGCGGGAAATAATATGAATAACTACAAAGCATATCAAAACAAAGAATATCGGGAAGACTTTTCTTCTGAAGATTTAATTTCTTTTAATAATAATGATGAGGAATCGTTTGAAAAAGCATATAAGTTATTTTTTTCTCCTGTTTATTATTTTGCTCGTCGATTTACTGATGAAATCGATGCCGCTGAAGATATAACCGCTGAAGCTTTTTATAAATTGTGGAAGTTGGAATCAAAAAAATTCACGAATGTCAAACAAATCAAAACCTACTTACAAGTGTGCGTG
Organism: Puia sp.; assembly: GCA_035483495.1. Taxonomy (GTDB): domain Bacteria; phylum Bacteroidota; class Bacteroidia; order Chitinophagales; family Chitinophagaceae; genus Puia. The sequence goes on along the minus strand of DATHPV010000058.1, from coordinate 7,001 downwards.
CGCAATGCCTCACTAAGTGAATTGCGAAATAAAAAAGTCAGAAAAGAACACGCCAAAATTATTGTATCACAGCAAGATTTCTCAATAGATACATCTGTCGCTGATATTACAGCAGAGCTCTTAAGATTAGTCTATAAGGAAATTGAAAATTTACCGCCTAATCAAAAAAAAGTATTTAAACTTTTTTACATCGAGGGATTGAGAGATAAAGAGATCGCGAAGCAACTAAAGATTAATGAACATACGGTGCGCAATCATAAAGTCAAAGCACGTTTATCAGTCCGGATTGCGTGCTTACGAAAATATCAATTACTTCTACCATTGGAAATACTGGAGTTATTACGCCATTTCCATCAATAATTTTTGATGGCTTTCTAATCCCAAGCATCTTCGTTATAAGAATGTGATCTTCTGATTTCACTTTCTAATTATCTTATTATTGCTGCTGATTGTTGCGTGATTTTTGAAGATGAAGGATTGTTATAAATATCTCTTTAACTCGAATGAAATGCAAATCGATACAAAGAAAATTAAACTTCGTATATTCAATAACGTTAGTAATGCATTTTCTTCTAACATTTTCTTCAACGGACATGTGTATAGCAATTATTTTTCAAATAACAATGAGATATTTATTTTGAGGAAATAAGAGTAATCATTTATTTGTGAATTGTAAAAACCTTGCTGGTAAAGGTTTTAGCGGAATTTATTTTATCAGTTTGATATCAAAAAACCGTCTTTTCACGGTAAAACGACCCGTCTTTTTCACGTATTTTATTTTTGCTGATTTTTTTAATAAAAATTCACTATACATTTACTCACTCCTTTTCAGACACATGAGAAGTCTGCTTATTCTTTAGGTTTCCCCGTTGAGAACTGACCAATTCCATAATTTAATTTGAAAACTCGCGACTGCAAATCATTTGCTTAAACGCTCATGATATGCATGCCGGGAAAGTATTGCCCAAAATTTTTTAACCAAAACTAAACCCTAACTGCTTGCAAAACCTATGTAAGTATATGGCCTTGCTATGTATATGTCTCTCGACTTATACAATCTGCTTCTCCCAGGATAGTTCTTCACTGGCAGATAAGGTTTTTAATTTCCCGGGTAAGTTTTTTAAAAAAGTAAATGAGCAGACCAATGATCTTGATAAACAACTTGAGAAGCAGACTGCAAAATATATTCTTCGCTTACAGAAAAAAGAAGAACGGTTAAGAAAAAAATTATACAAACAAGATTCTTCTAAAGCTTCCTCACTGTTTGCTAACAATCCTGAACAGCAATATCAAGTACTTCTTCAAAAATTACGGAATGATAGTGCTACTGTATTCCATTCCATGGGTCCTGAATATTTACCTTATGCAGATTCCTTACAGGGCATGCTTGGTTTCTTAAATAAAAATCCTCAGCTTTTAAATTCATCCAAAGTATTTCCTGCAGATATTCAAAACTCACTAACACAATTGCAGCAATTGCAGGCAAAAATGCAGGATGCTGATCAGATAAAACAATTCATGGTTCAGCGCAAACAACAAATCCAGCAATATCTTTCGGGACTTACTAATCCTCCTCCAGGCGTTTCAGGAATTTATAATGATTATAAAAAAGAGCTTTTTTATTATAGTGATCGCGTGAGACAATACAGACAAATTCTGAATGACCCGGATAAGATGATGAACACAGCACTTAATCTGTTAAATCAGGTTCCTGCCTTTCAGACATTCATGCGCAAAAATTCATTTCTTGCTGCACTCTTTTCCATTCCTTCCAATTATGGTGAGCCGGAAGGTCTCGTAGGACTTCAAACAAGGGATCAGGTGCTTGCAATCATTCAGGGACAACTTTCGGGTGGTGGTGGTAGTGCTGCTTCCATGATTCAAACCAGCCTGCAATCTGCGCAAGCAGATATCAACAACATGAGAAATAAAATGAATGCACTTGGTGGCGGGAGTGGTGATATGACAATGCCCGATTTTAAACCAAGCAATCAGAAAACAAAAACATTTCTACAGCGGCTCGAATACGGAACCAATTTACAAACACAGAGTGGTAGTTTCTATTTTCCAACTACAACTGATCTCGGATTATCAGTTGGCTATAAGATCAGCGACAAAAATGAAATCGGTATTGGAGCCAGCTATAAAGTTGGATGGGGAAAAGACTTTCAACATATCAATGTCTCTAGCCAGGGTGCAGGGATCAGAAGTTTTGTGGACATCAAAGCGATAAAAAGCTTTTATCTCAGCGGAGGATTTGAATACAATTATCAACAGGCGGTTGGTTATTTGGGATACCCAATCAGCGAATGGAGTGCCTGGCAACAAAGCGGACTCGTTGGAATAAGTAAGATTGTTTCCATGAATACTAAAGTATTTAAGAAAACTAAAATTCAGTTCCTCTGGGATTTTTTGAGCTATCAACAGATTCCGAGAGGACAGCCTTTCAAGTTTAGGGTTGGATACAGTTTTTAACACATGAAAAACACTTAACTCGATATGAACAAGCAATTATTTTTTCGGTTAGTCATTAGCGTTAGTTTATTTATTTCTTGCGCTTCATATGGACAATCTACAACTTATCCCTCATCGATGGTTGATCAAAGTTTTACACCTGTTTCTCCAAATGCGCAAGGTTTTGAATCTTACAACAACGATCCCGTTGCATTATACGAAGGAACTCCAGCAATCTCTATTCCTATTTACACATTAAAATGTGGTTCACTTAATTTACCAATTTCACTGAGCTACAATTATAACGGGTTGCTTCCTGCGCAAGATGCAAGCTGGGTTGGTCTGGGGTGGAACCTAAACGCAGGAGGAGTCATTAGCCGTACTGTGCAGGGAAATGTTGATGGATTAGGAAATAGTGGTTTTAATTATACACAATATAATCTGCATGATACAATTTTTAACAGCCACAACCTGGATAGTTTTTTACAAAAAGCCTACAATCCGAATCTTGCATATGGTGCCAATTCTTATGACATGGCTCTTGATTTATTTGACGCTGAATTCAATGGTTATTCAGGTAAATTTTTGTGGTATAATGGGAAAGCTTATGGAGTAACCTACAATAAAGACCTTTCTATCAATTGGCCTTCGCCAACAAGTAATTTCACTATTACAACAACGGACGGAACTTTATACACTTTTACTGCCAAGGAGACAACCACCAATTATTACTATGGAGGAATCGATTCAACATCTCAAAGTTATACCTCTGCCTGGTACTTAACAACGATTGTCTCTGTTGATAGGAAAGATACGATACAATTGAACTATGCTACATATAGTTGGCAACAGGCAAAAATTTCATACCAAAGTACTTATACAATGTCCAATGGGAATCAGACGGATTTAGGCGCTGACCCACTATCGTACTTTGTCAATCCCTCTGTTGCAACACAAGTGTTGCAATCAATCCAATGCAGAAATGCGAGGGTAAGTTTTGTGCCCGATGGCACAATGCGAACAGATGTCCTTGGAACTTCCCCCAGATTAAGAGAAATAGATGTAATTGACAGCATCACTGGAAATACGGTGAAAAAAAATGTTCTTTCTTATGAGTACTTTGAACAAACCTCTTATAAAGCCGCAAACCACGAAAGACTTGCTCTGAAAACATTCAGCTCCATCAACCCTTTATTAAGTAGTGATTCATTAACCTACATTTTTAAATACATAAATGAATATGGTCTCTTCTCTGCAAAAAGCAGTGGAGCAATTGACTACTGGGGATATAGCAACACAATAGATACTTCGGGTTCGCAAGCATCAATTTTACCAACTACATCTTCTCCTTTTTATATGCCTACACCGAGTAAAAGTTTTAGTAGTTTTAATAGAACCCCAAGTTTTACCTATTGTAGTTACGGGGCTTTAGATACAATTGTCTACCCTGCGGGGGGCTATACAGCGTTTCAATATGAACAAAATCAGTTTAATAATACATTCGGAATCGCGGCTCCTGGAATTCGCGTAGCAAGCACGACTACAGTAAGTAATAATCCGCTAAGCCCGCAAGCCATCCAAAGAAAATATTCTTACCTTATGGATGATGGTGCTACAAGTTCAGGAGTTGTATCTAACTTACCAGTGTTCATAGGAAATCCATTTGTGCTTAGTAATTCGAGTGGGACTTTCAATTATACAGTTTATACTGCTCCGACAAATAGTAACGGCACAGGAGGCTCGAGCACTAAATTCTTTTATCAAAAAGTATCAGAAACCATTTCTTCAGGAGGGGAAACACATAAATCAGATCATTACTTTACGAGCTATCCAGAGATAGACCTCGATGTAAGGCAAACTGAGCAAATTGACTACATAAATACTCCCAGCACTTCTGTTTTTACTCCCGTTACAAAAACTGTTTCGGCATATAATGCCACATACGACACTTCATTCATTTATGCATCAGCTTACATAGATACTGAAAATGTCAACTCCTTGCATAACCCTAAAAACTGGTATGCCTATGCGGATAACTATAATTATGAATATTTATCATACTGGGTGAGGCCAACTTATCAGCAAATGACCCAATATGACCTAAAAGGAGACAGTATTGTCAATACTACCTATTATACCTTCAATTCCACAACAAGAAATCTTTCATCTACATCTACAGGGACTTCCGATGGTCAGAGCATAATTCAAAAATTTAAATATCCCGAAGATTATTCGACAAGTCTTACAGGAAATATGATCACTGTCGGATTGCTAAACCCGGTACTCGAAAAACAAACTTGGTTATATAAAAATTCGAGTGATTCGGTTTTGATTTCAGGGGTTATCACCGTTTTTGATCAAAGTATTTATAAACCTACTAGCACGTATGCAATTGAAACAACAAAACCAATAACCAGCCTGAATAATGAAACATCATCAGGAGGAAAATTTACAAGTTTATTAAGCGATTCAAGATATATCCTAAAAGGTCAGATCCAATATGATGGGAATAACAATCTGAGCGTCGCCAACAAGGCTTCCGATATTAATGTCAGTTATCTGTGGGATTATAATCACGCTACTCCAATCGCTGAAGTAAAAAATGCGGCGCAGGCTGATGTCGCATATACATCATTTGAAGCTGATGGAAAAGGAAGCTGGACTTTTACCGGTGCTTCAAATGCAGACTCTACTTCGCCGACAGGAAATAATTGTTATAATCTTGGACAAATGAGCGGCAGCATTACAAAGTCTGGTCTCACGAGTGGCAACAATTACATTATTTCTTATTGGTTGAAACGTGGCACACCACTAACCATTACAGGAACTGTCGCGGGATACCCGTTACAAGGAAAAACGATAAACGGCTGGACTTATTTTGAACATAAAATAACAGGGCAAACCAGCGTAACGGTTAACGTGACGGGGACTGTTTACATAGATGAACTCAGGTTATATCCATACTCTGCACAAATGACAACTTACACCTACAACCCGCTCATTGGAATGTCCAGCCAGTGTGATGCAGATAACCGAATAAGTTATTTTAAATATGATCCATTCGGAAGATTAAAAGTCGTCCTTGATCAGGATCACAACATTGTTAAAACAGTTCAGTACCATTATATCGGGGAGACAAATGAATGATATCCTTTGAAAGCAAGAAAAACATTCTTGGACAACTAACCGCCTAATATGAAATTTTTAAATATGATCTTGTTAAAAAGTGCATCTGCAATTTCAGTTGCAAAGACACTAATTTTAATTGTGTCAGCTTCCATTTCGTTTTTACAAAATGGAAATGGTCAAGCACCGCCACCTACAGGTTGCACAATTAACGGACAGACTCCAGTTACACAAGGAGACACCTGGACTTACACTCTTTCAGGGTGTACCGCCACCAGTTGGACGACTACCTGTGGTACTATACAGAGTTCAACTTCGACAAGCGTGACTATTTATTTTAATATACTAACTTGCTCAAGCGCACTCATCACTGCTGTCGGAACAACAGCAACAAAAACGGTTGTAGTGAATACTGCACCATTAAATGGTGGGTACATTTCTAATACAGCTCAAACAATTAATTATGGCGCAACGCCAGCACAAATCAACGCAATTGGAGCATCATATGGCAATTGCAGTGGGTCATACACTTATCAATGGTATTCTTCGCCAGACAATACTACTTATACTTCTATTTCCGGAGCAACAGGACAGAATTATCAGCCGCCTGCGTTAACAGCAACAACTTACTACAAAAGAAAAACAACCTGTAGTTCTTCTACAGCGTGGACCTCGAATATCGCGACGATAACTGTTTATCCGCAAGTTTCGCCCGGCACCGTTTACTATTTCGATAGTCATGGTATTCCAACCGAAACCATAAGTTATAATGCCAGCTCCGGAGAAATGGAAATCTTTGATGTAAGTGGCGGAAATGGCACCTATTCATATCAGTGGCAGAGCTCTCCGGATAATACACATTGGACAGCAATATCGGGACAGACAGGAACTACCTATACATCTCCAAACCTGACTACGACTACTTATTACAATGTGACCGTATCCAGTAATGGAACGACACCTGTCAATAGCGGTTCCTTTGAAGTAATTGTAAATCCTCTGCTCATTCCCGGCTCAATCACTCCAAATTATTTTGCGATCCCATATGGTTCAAATCCAGGCACGATTAACGGGATTGCTGCAAGCGGCGGAGGATGCAGTGGCAGCTATACCTATCAATGGCAGAGTTCAACCAATGGAACTACATATACGAATATTTCAGGGGCAACATCTACCAATTACACACCGCCAGGCCCAATTGACTCTGCTATATGGTATCGTCGCAAAGTTGGTTGCTCCATAGATACAGCCTATACAAATACTTCGCAGGTTACTATTGTGAATTCCAATACCAACCTGAATTTTATCCGCATGCGCAGCGTTTTAAAAGCCGGCGTTACAGATACTGTGACTGCTGATGGGCTGACCAGCGCCTATGACGTTGCTCAATCAACTCAGTATTTTGACGGTGTTGGAAGAAT
>DATHPV010000057.1:0-5485 GCA_035483495.1 Puia sp. | reverse complement strand
TTTATTCTAGGCGGACAGGTTCATAACTCAAGTGCATGGCCTGGACTGATGCCGCAAATTTGGATGGCGGCAGAGCAGATGCATCTTAACACCCTCGAAGTGCCTATCTATTGGGAACAAGTAGAATCACAAAAAAATAAGTTTGATTTTTCGTTAGTTGACACACTACTCAATCAGTCACGCATACACAAAATACATTTAATCTTGTTGTGGTTTGCAACCTGGAAAAATGGAAGTAATCACTACATGCCCGAATGGATGAAACGGGATGCCGTGAGATATCCAAATATTGTTGACAAAAATGGGAAGCCCGTAGATTCACCTTCTCCCAATATTACTGCAACGATGGAAGCGGATAAATCGGCTTTTGCTTCAGTAATGAGGTATTTAAAAAAGGCAGATACCCAGCATACTGTAATTATGATGCAGGTTGAAAATGAATCGGGTTCATGGGGAAGCGTACGCGATTATTCCCAAACAAGTCAAAAATTATTCGAAGGGCCGGTACCGCCGGATCTGCTAAAACCTGAATTGCTAAAGTCATTAAATGTTCCCGTAATTGCCGGCGGTTCCTGGCAAAGAGTTTTCGGCGAAAGGGCTGATGAATATTTTCAGGCGTGGTCTGTCGCTCATTACGTAGGGGAGGTTGCAGCTGCCGGTAAAGCTGAATATTCGTTGCCGATGTATGTCAATGCAGCGTTGAGGGACCCTTTTTCAAATCCAATGGCAACAACTTACGAAAGTGGGGGCCCAACAGATAATGTGATTCCTATCTGGAAGATTGCTGCACCAGCACTCGATCTCGTTGCGCCCGATATATATCTTACGGGGACTGAAAAGAATTTGAAGGTTATTGAACTTTATAGTCGTAATGACAATGCCCTATTTGTACCCGAGATCAGTTCAGGCGGGGAATATGCGAAATATCTATATGAAATTATTGCTCACGGTGGCATAGGATTTTCGCCATTTGGAATTGATGCCAACGGCATGAGCGTATCTGAAACAGAAATCTCAAAACGTCTGGATCCTTTCACTCAGGAATACATTGTAGTAGGCACACTGATGAGGGAACTGGCAAAATGGGCGTTTGAAGGAAAAATAAAAGCAGTAGTCGAACATGAAGATCATGCTGATCAATCCATCGAACTTGGATCATGGCAGGCTAATGTATCATTTGGCGCAGGTGAAAGAAATGTATCTGCTATTCCAAATGTTCACTCGAACGGAAAAATAATGATCGTACAAATGGACGAAAATAAATTCATTCTTATAGGGACTTTATGCCGCATCACATTCTATCCGAACGGTAAAAATTCTGGCAAAGCCTGGCAATTTTTGAAAGTAGAAGAAGGAAGTTTCGACAACGGAAAATTTAAGATACTCCGAATTCTAAATGGTGATGAAACGGACTGGGGAGGTCCGCGTTTTGGTGTAACCCCATCCGTATTACAAACCACCCTGATAACACGATGAATTCAGTTTTTCCTGTCATTATTGGATGAAATATTATATTGGGTAATTGTTTATCTTTCACAGAGAGATTAGAAGCCGGTTTAAGTGTAAATCGGCATAATAAACGGGGTTTTCATGCCAGAAACTATTTTGCGGGATAATGCACAGGTTTCCGAAAAGCACCATTCTTTCGTCAGCCTTATCACCTGGGCTGTGGGTCTTTCGCGCCCTTACCGAAAATGGGTCCTTATTATCCTGATCGCAATGCTGATTGAAGCGTTGATGAGTGTTGCGACTCCCTGGCCGCTCAAGATAATAATTGACGATGTGGTGGCGCATGGGGCTCTTCCGCACTGGCTTCGCTGGGCTGATTTCCTCAACCCTTCAAATAGCAAATTTATAATGGCTGCACTGGCGGCATTTGGGTTTGTGATCATCAACGCAATCGGCTCATTAGCCGGATATATCAATAGCTATTATAATGAAAACGTGGCACAGCATGTGGCGAATGATCTCCGAAGAAAAATTTACCATCATCTTCAGCATCTGTCTCTTTCCTATTACGACACTCATCAGACGGGGAAATTGCTTAGTACTATAACTTCTGATGTTTCGACCATTCAAGACTTCGCTTCTTCCACAATTTTAACCATTCTCGTTGATGCGATGACGATTTGCGGGATGCTGATTCTTATGTTTTATCTGGACACAGGTTTTACGCTCGCAGCCCTGGCTGTCATGCCATTTCTTCTGTTATTCGTTTTTCGATTTAAGAAGACTATGAAGAAAGCCACCCGTGAGGTTCGAAAAGATCAAAGTAATATGTTTATCGCCATGCAGCAGGGGCTGGAATCCATTCGTTCGGTGAATGCTTTTGGAAGACAGGATTTTGAAGAAGATAAATTAAAACAACTGAGCCAGGAGACTATGAATGCTGCACTTAAAGCCAGAAGAGTTAAGTCGCTGCTTTCGCCAGTTGTTACAATAACCGTATCACTTTGTATCGGACTGGTGCTTTGGAGGGGAACAGACCTGATATTTTTACATCTGATGACAGTAGGTTCTCTTACCGTATTCATTTGGTATATGAATAAATTTTTCAGTCCCGTACAGGATCTGGCAAAAATGACAAGTGCCATTGCCCAGGCAACCGTTGCGCTCGAGCGTATTCAGGGCATTTTAGAAACAGAACCCATTATCACTTTCACAGAAGGACGCGATCCGGGTAAATTGAAAGGAGATATCGTATTTGAAGATGTTTCATTTTCCTACAATCCGGAATCATTGATTCTTAACAAAGTAAATATCAGAATTCTTTGCGGTCAGCGCGTTGGTATTTGCGGCCCAACGGGTGGAGGTAAAACGACGATTGCAAGTCTGATTGCACGTTTTTACGATCCAACGAGCGGACGTGTATTGATTGACGGCGCTGATATAAAGGAGTTCCGTCTCGACAATCTGCGTGGTCAGATTGGATTTGTTCTGCAGGATACGGTGCTGTTTTACGGATCGGTTCGTGAAAATATAGCTTATGGAAGACCGGAAGCGACAATTGAAGAAATCATAGATGCGGCTAAGCTGTCGAATGCACATGAATTTATTTCAAGAATGCCGGATGGATACGAAACTCTTGTTGGAGAAAGGGGCGTGACTCTGTCGGGCGGTCAAAGGCAGCGCATCGGAATCGCCCGAGCGGTCGTTCGGAATTCCCCCATATTAATTCTGGATGAACCAACAGCTTCTTTGGATACCGAGTCGGAAAAAATAGTGATGGAAGCACTGGAGAAACTCATGGAAGGCCGCACGGTCGTTACTATTGCACATCGATTGAGTACTATTCAGGATGCCGATAAAATAATTGTATTACATAATGGATTGGTAGTGGAAGAAGGGACTCATGAAGAACTTACTGCAAAAGGAGAAATTTATGCAGACTTGTGTAAAGTAAGGGATTGGTCATCGCATCCACAACACAAGACGACCAGTTCGATACAAGGGCCAACCGAAGTTAATTGAAAGTTAGAAAAAGAAAGAAATGATATAAGCCATTACGGAAAGAACCATACCGTACATAAATATATTATAGGAGATGCGCAAAAGGCGGTATTTGCGGCCCAGGTTTTTTCCCTGTTGATAGATGTCTCTGATAAGGTTGCCATATAAAAATTCTATATCGTCCATTAAATGCCTTATCCCGAATTCAAAATCTTCCAAAGACATTTTGTAATAACTTCCAAAGAATAAGAGATCAACTGTTTTATTCTCTACTTCCTGTTTGGTAAATTTTCCTTTCATAACGCCCGGCCTTGTTGCGAGCACCGAATATATCACGGTAATTACATTTACCGAAAGAAGTATCACTGTGGGAATGAAAAGTTTGGGAGCCAGAACAAATTTACCAATGATCAATCCGATGCCCACTGAGATAAGAATAGAATTCACGGAAATCATAATGAATGCCTTATTGTCTGCCATAACACTCAAGCGAAGATGATTTGAAGATGAACTTTTGAACATAGTCTCAACTCCTCTCAGATGATGTTTTATTCTGGTAGTTCTCGTTTCCTTATTTTCAAATTTGTTACCCGTATTTAAGGCATTGGGAGAATTTACGAGGGTCGTCTGATCATTTTTTAATGACTGATGTAAATGACTCCGCAAATCATGCAAAGATTTCTTTTGTTTGTGGCTTGAATTGGCCGGATGCCTTACCCAGTGTTTTTCTTCCTGTTTTCGAATAATTGCGTGTAAATTTTCTTCCTTGATCTTATTTAATAAAGACTGGCAGTATTCTGTTTGAAACGTGTGATTTTCCAGTATGCCAATTGTGTTTTCTCTCCATTCACCACCTTTGATCTTTTTGTTTGTAAATGCTTCTATTTCTCTCCGCAATAAATTGTTGAATTCTTTAAAAGCCGTTGACCCAAAATAAAATGTCAATGCATCAATCAATATCTTCTCCATCAATGTATCGGTATTTTTGACCGAGTGACCTGCTGAAATACATTTTTTTATTTCTACGGCCTCTTCACCACCAATCCCCAGGTTTTGCAGAAATTCTTCTGTATGCTGAACGGATCTTAATTCACGAATTGCAGAAGCTTCAGAGATGATTTCCATGTCATACATCCACCCGGCCGAGCATACGATAAAATAATTCCTCTCATCGAGGTGATAGTGACTGTTGATTTGATTAATCGCTTCTACAATCCTGATCGTATGGGGCAGGTTATGATAGTAACGACGTTCGTCAGCGTTGTTTTTATGAAATAAAATGACGTGATCTGAAACTGATTTTAAAGATTCCTGGTAGTTCATATCGGGCTTCGAAAAAATGGTGGCTGTTTTTTTTAGAATACCAGTACCAATTTTGACTGGTTTTCACCATTTGAAAATTATGCAATTTCCCATTCTTTACCAATTCCATGGATAATTGGTGTAATTTAAATATTGACTATTATTTACCTGGTATAAAAACAATCAATATGAAATCCATTTTATTCGTAATTAGTCTGTTTTGTTTAGCGGCCCCGCAATCTGACTATGGACAAAATTCCTCATTAAACAGCAATAAATTTTTTAAGGACACATCGGTATTGAATGCGACGCTTGTTGCCAATATGGGCAAGATTTATAATTATCATGGTAAGACAGATATTGATTACCCGGCAATATTTAAAACTACACTTCCCGACGGCACCGAAGTTGATGACAAAATAATGCTCAATATCAGAGGACATTTTCGGTTAGGATTTTGTTATGTGCCGCCTATCAAGCTCATATTTAATTCTCATGAGAACTCAAAAATGTATTCCCTGAAGGATCTCAAACTTGTAAATGAGTGCAAGATTTCAAATGAGTTTGAACAATATCTGCTGAAAGAATATGTGATCTACAAGATCTACAATTTGATAACTAACCTGAGTTTTCAGGTAAGATTACTCAAATTAAACTTACAGGATAGTACAGGGAAGAAAAAAATGATGACTGAGTATGCATTTCTTCTGGAAGATATCAAAGCGGTGGCGAA
>DATHPV010000056.1:0-3715 GCA_035483495.1 Puia sp. | reverse complement strand
TATGCATCCAAGACGACTCAAACAGGCACAAATTTCAATTCGCGCGTGTTCTCGGATTTCCCTACTGTAGTAAGTGCGCTGGAAGCAAAACAGGTGCAGGCTACTTTTATGATTGTTCCGCTTGCAATGAAACTTCGGGAACAGGGTGTACCGGTTAAGATTTGTTACCTGGGCCATCGCGATGGTTCCGAAATTGTTGTCGGGAAAAACAGTTCCTACAGAAGTTTACTGGATCTCAAGGGTAAAAAAGTGGCGATCCCGAGTTTATACAGTAACCAGAATTTTGTTTTTCACAAACTCATGGAAGATTATGGCATGAAACCAGATGATATTAGTTTTATCGTTTTGCCACCACCGGACATGCCAACGTCTCTGGCTTCTGGTGCAATCGACGCTTATTTTGTCGGCGAACCTTTTTGCGCAAAAGCAGAACTGGATGGAATCGGTCGAATACTTTATTTTGCCCGGGATATCTGGCCAAATTTTATTTCCTGTGCGTTGGTTGTACATGAAGACCTGATAAGAGATCATCCGGAAATCGTATCCGACCTCGTACGGGGTATTGCTCAATCGGGCGCATGGGCAGAAACACACCGTGCAGAGGCAGCTAAATTGGCTTCGCCCTATTTTCGCCAGGATGAAAAAGTGCTTAATTATGTATTGACTGCGGACCCCCACAGAGTCAGTTATGTGCAACTAACACCTACCGATGAAGACCTTCAGCAAATCCAAAACATGGGATTAAAATTAGGTCTTTTAAAAAAACAAATTCCCATGAAAGAACTTATAGACCGTGATTTCGTACCTCAGAATATTACCGCTGCTTCCATAGATGCCAGCAAAATCCCGCAATCAAAAAAATAATATTACAATTTCGTTAAAGTAGGAACAGCGTATCTTTTTGAAGATAAATACGAAATACTTATCTTTAAATTCTTTCCGTTTCGGAAGTAAATTCATATTCATTTTTAAAACTTAATACAATGGCAGATCAAAACAGCGAAGTAATCAGCAATCAGGGCAAGATAAAAAGCAATCAGGCTTCCATTCTGAAAAACCAGTTAGGTATCAAATCGAATCAGGGTTCCATTGTTGGAAATCAACAAACATTAAAGGCAAATCAAAAAGCCATTCTTTCTAACCAGTCGGCCATTCTGAAAAATCAGAAAGCCATTCTGAAAAATCAGAAAACGCTGGATCTGATTCTCAAAAATCAGGTAACCATTCTGAAATTACTGAAGAAGTAATTGCCCCGAAGATCCCGTTCTATTCTCCCATTACTACATCAAAGTAATGGAAGAAGGGCAATGCAGCTTTATAGGATTTTAATATTTCCGGAATAAGGTGTTTTGACAATACAATATCGTCGTCGAAATTTCTTTCGACATACAGCTGTTTGAATTTAAGAATTTCAATACCCGGGTTGTCGGCACTGTATCCTTTTGGTGGTCTTGATAGTTTGGCTCCGGATATTTTTCCGAATTGCTTCAGAAAATCTTTTGTATTTGTAATTTTTTTTAGCCCGGCTAAATTGTAGTCGATCTCCTGCCTTATCATTCGCAGTGTTTCTGCCGACGGATCCCATACTCCGCCACCCATCATTGAATTTCCAGGTTTAATCTGGATGTACACCGGACATTTCTTATGGTCGGGAGCCCGGTCTATGATGGAACTAAAATGAGATTTGTAAGGCGTCTTATCTTTTGAAAACCGTATGTCCCGATAAATTCTTTGAACATATTTTGCGGGTTCTTTTTCAGGGATTGCCTCAATTTTATGAACACCTTCCATGAGTTCTTTTATAAACCCCAGATATTCTGTTCTCGCTCTTTCATATAAGGAACGGTTTTTTTCGAACCAGGGTCTGTTATTGTGTAGTTTTATCTGAGCCAGAAAATGAAAAGTTTCTTTGGAGATGATTGTCATTCTTTATTATTTCCCATTTTTTGAATAAGCAGCTATTACGTGCAAACTGCCATAACGAATAAAGCCTTTCAATTTCCTGATTACCGAATCTGCGAATCCGGGCAACAGGGTCAGGTCCTCAAGCCACAATTCTTTATTCGACAAAACGCTTGTACCAATTTGATCAACTGATCGCTCTTCCCAGATCCCGTAAAATAATGATGCACGATCATCGTTGATCAGGTAGTGCTGATTATTCAGTGTACCATAATATTTATCAGATTCGTTTTTAACCGGCCGCATGAACAGGATATATGCAGCAAAACCCATTGAAATTAATTCAGGCGGCTTATTATACAGTTCATAATATTTTTTTAATACGGGTAAAACCCGCGTTGCAATTTTAGAACTGTATTGCATCGTAATACTTAGCCAGTGATGTTGAAGAAATGGATTCCTGAACCGGTCCAAAACCTTTAATCCGAATTCTTTGATTTCTGACTCTGGTATTGAATAAGGTATCGAAGGTCCAATTTCATCCATCATAAGGTTTTTAATAAACGAGCTGAAGACTGCATCCTCCATGGCTGATAATACGGTTTCAAATCCAGACAGAAAACCAAGCCCGCAACTTAATGTATGAGTTGCATTCAGCATTCGCAATTTTAGTTCCTTATACTTTGTAATGTCATCTGTAATAATAACACCATCGTCTGTTTTATAAAAAGATAATTTTTTACGGACCGTTTCATCGCCTTCTATAGCCCATAGCCGGTAAGGTTCGCATATAGACATGAGCTCATCCGTATATCCCCATTGCTTTTCGAGTTCCTGTTTTATAGCCGGCGACGGTTTCCCGGGAACAATCCTGTCAACCAATGAACTGCAAAAACGATTATGGAGATTCAGCCAGTTTAGAAAAACGGCGTCCAGTCTATTTAATTCGGCTAATTCTATGAGAATCGCTTTTAGCTTTTTACCATTGTCAGTCAGGAGTTCGGTGGGTATAATTATCATTCCATAGTCCGGATCTGCTTTAAATATTTCAAATCTTTTCAGTAGGAAGGCAAGCAATTTTGCCGGATATGAAACAGGAGGAGATTGGAAGATGGATTCCTCAACAAGGTGAATACCTACTTCCGTTGTGTTGGATATAACAATTTGTAACTGAGGGTTCGCAGCAGAGGCGAGAACTTCACTCCATTGATGACTTGCCGATATAACGCGACTGATAGATGAGCAGATAATCGATTTGTTTACGGAAATGCCTTCTTCCGTTCCGCGAATTTGCAACGTATATAGACCATCCTGATTGTTAAAGGAATCGATATCGCCTGTTTGAGTGGATTTAACAACCAATATCCGCCCATTGAAGACTCCCATTCGATTGGCTTTATCTACAAAGTAGTCCGGGAGTGCCCGAAGAAGAACACCTGTTCCAAACTGAAGTATTTTTTCTGGTAATTCAAAGATTTTCCTGTCTTGAATTTCCGATCCAGCCAGCCGGATTAGCTCCAGGTTTTTTTTGGATAGGTTCATTGAAATTATTTAATCATTTTCCACCACTACCTTGATTATATGATTAGCCGGATTCAGCCAGTTCGAAAACTGAGATGAAGCTTCACTAAATTTAACCTTGTTTGAGATTAACAAAAGGGGATTAATCAATTTTTCCTTAAAATTGAAGATCACTGTTTCGAAATCCTCCCGGGTAGCGTTTCTACTGCTCATAAGGGTAGTTTCCTTTTTATGAAATTCAGGATGACTAAAAACAAAATCTCCTTTTTGCAGTCCGATCAGGATATATCTC
>DATHPV010000055.1:0-2268 GCA_035483495.1 Puia sp. | reverse complement strand
CTCTTTTTCCATATGAAGTACCTGTTTTCCAGGCAATCTTGGGCAGGTGTTCTGTACTTTCCCACTGTATAGGAAAATCCGGTCTGTTAACCTGACAGAGAATATCAGTAATAATAAAGGTGGAAGCCTCGCTGAGTATTCTGGTTTTTTTTTGAATGGTATCGTTATCGTCAAACCTTGGCTTAATATAAACTCCTTCATTGGCAAAACAGGCAAACAGACCAGTCAGTTCTTCAAGTGATGCACCACAGCCGCCCAGGATCATGGACAATCCGAGTTTTTGATGGTCTTTTCTGATTTGTCTGAAATCACACGAAACCAGTGTTCGCACCAGTTTATCTATTCCCAGTTCATGAAGACTTTTTACGGCAGGAATATTCAGAGAGTGCTCCAGCGCATATGACATAGTCACAAAACCATTCCATCTCCGGTCATAATTTTCAGGAGCATAACCCTGATAATTCACAGCCACGTCAGTGATCGTTTTTTTCGGAGTCAATAAACCATTGTCAATGCAAAGACCATATAACAGGGGTTTTAATGTACTGCCCGGCTCACGGACAGCTGCCGCTCCGTTAACCTGTCCGCCATCCGTTGTATCATGGAAATCGGCAGAACCAATATAGGAGACGACTCCATGTGTTTTATTATCGATTACAACAACCGCAGCCTGATGAATGTTTTTTAGTTTTAAATCCCGTACATAATCTGTAACCAGTTTTTCTATCCTGCTCTGGGTATTTAAATTGATCATCGTACGAATGGTCGTTCCACCCTGACGTTTTAATTTGTAGGAAAGTTGAGGTAACAATGCAGGAACAGTCCGGCGTTTGGCTGTCAGAGGTTCCTCAAGCGCATCGCGGATTTCTTTCTCACTAAAGACATGATCAGTTGCAAATTTGTGTAACCAATGGTTTCTTTGTTGAATGATCTGATCATTGTTTTTCCCGATTACCAGGGAGGAGGGCCGGTTGGGTATGATCGACAGGGCGGTAATTTCTGCCAGTGACAAATGATCGGGATTCTTATTAAAATAGAGTAAGGACGCCGCTTTAACACCCTGAATATTTCCTCCATAAGGAATCATATTTAAATACAGTTGCAGGATTTCATCCTTACTATATTTCATTTCCAGCTGGGTTGCCCGGAACAGTTCTACACATTTGCCAAACAGATTTCTCTTTTTAGGTTCCAGGGCCCTGGCCACCTGCATCGTGATGGTAGAAGCACCAGACATCCTTCTCATGTGGATCAAATTGCTGAGGAAGGCCCTTGTAATGGAAACGGGGTTAAAGCCTGGATGTTTGTAGAAATACTTATCTTCTTTTTCGATGATGGTTTTTTTCAGCAACGGAGAGATCTCAGAAAGATCCGTCTTCATCCTCCATTGCTGGTCTTTCGTCAAAAAAGCATGAATAACTTCACCCCTGGCATCCGTGATAACAACCGAATATTCCACCTGGTCGGGAAGTGGAAAAATAAAATTGAGCAACCCGTAAAGCAGAACCACGATTGAAAGACTTATTAAAAGTTTCCTCATCAAAGATTTCAAGTGGATTTTTTTCCAATTCATATTGCAGTGCAGGACGTTTTTACCTTTCCCGGATTTAACGAATACTTATAGTGAATGTACGAGGTCAACGGTAATTTCAATAGTACATTAGTTCCGCGAATCTTTTTATATGGGTTCTTCTTCGCATCCTCCGTAGCTTTTTAGCACTAATTTCTGCTTTTCTACAAATTAAGCAAGACAGTAAGATTTATTTTCCCCTGCTTTTCTTATTTTAACGTGCTCTTACAGATTTAACTCTTTTTCAATCAGCATACTCATGCATATCAGATTCAGCTGGGTGACGACCCCTTTATTTCTTTTGATTTTAATGGGTTGTAATCGCAGCGTCGTTAAGCTCGATTACACGAACGCGAAAGATGAAATCCCTCAATTGGGGAATTTGGTTTTCAGATTTGACAAGGCATTAATCAGTGATTCACTCATCAATCGCTGGGATTCGACTGAATATATTTCCTTCGAACCAAAGATTAACGGCCGCTTCCGATGGGAGCACCCCGACGAGCTTGTGTTTTCACCCGACAAGCCGCTTTTACCTGCCACTTCTTATACAGCAGTGCTTCAGGATGAATTGCTCAGTCATTCGAAATTCGGGAAGGTAGATAATCACAGTCCGATCTCTTTTCATACTCCTGATTTGCAGGTGACGAATTCGATTTCATCCTGGGTTGTTCAGGATGAAAAGACGAATACTGCAT
>DATHPV010000054.1:0-3701 GCA_035483495.1 Puia sp. | reverse complement strand
CTCCTCCCGATAATCCAGCGCAGGTGAAGGGAAACCAGCCTGCACCGCCGCTTCATAGTATAACAACTCCATGATGAACCATTTTATTAGTATTAAATCCACCACAAGCTTACTAAATTATTTAGTATTATACAACTAGTTATTTTCGTAAGCCTGATATTTATGGGAGAATATCTGATTTCGGCATATGTCGCCGAAACGCCGGATAATAACAGGAAGAATATTGATTAATTTTACTCAAAGTGATCAACCCATGAAGTTTATGAAATATCGGATTATTTTAATTCTTATCATCATCAGCGCATTTGCATTCAAAAAATATCATGAAAGAATGGAAGGTTTGTCGGAGCCCTGGAAAGAAAGTCAGCTGATCGCCCCAGCCGATTTATTGGCGGTGATAAATAATCCAAATGCGAAAAAACCCATTATCATTTGTGTAGGACCCGGCGCGCTGATTAAAGGGTCTGTAGATATGGGTCCTTCTAAAGAAAAAGAAAACCTGGAAAAGCTAAAACACTATCTCGGCGGTCTGCCAAAAGATGCCAATATTGTCATTTACTGTGGTTGTTGCCCTTTCGAACATTGCCCCAATATACGACCCGCATTTAGTTTATTGAATGAAATGAATTTTACAAACGACCATCTACTTAATATTGAACATAATATTAAAACAGACTGGATCGACAAAGGATACCCGGCGGTAAAAAATTAGAATGAATGATGGGCGATAAATTGTGGGTTATGGGTTATGAGATATGGGTTATGGGTTTGGCAAATCAACTCATAACTCATAATCCATAACCCATAATTAGATTACGCATGTCTCCAATGTCCCGCAATCCAATATTCACCGTGTTCGGGGTGTTTTTTCCAATGACCGGGAATCCATATCCATCCTGGATGTGGGGGCGCTGCCCAATAACCGCCTGAATACACATAAGTTCCACCACGTGGAGTCCACTCTTCCGCAACCCAGACATGATGTGGCGAGGGTTGTGCTGGTCGAACTACAACGGCTGTCGGCGCAACCGGCCTTACTTTAACATATATTGTCTGTGCTCCTGCGGACAATCCTATGCCAATTACAAAAAATGCTAGAGCAAATAACCTAATGAATGATTTCTTCATACATGTTGTTTTTTTGTTGGACTGAATGCCAATGCATGGGTTTAATTATTAAACCCATTTAACGTTTTCAGTCAAATACATGATGTAAATGGTTTGTTAATCCGGTCTACTGCAATTTCTGCACCAGGGAGTCGTAGTAATTTTTTGTGAAAAGAACGTCAGGTACGCTGTTGAGCCAGTTGGATTCGTGTTCTATAGATAACATTCCCTTGAAGTTTTGTCGTTTAAGTTCCGCAAGCACGGCGGGGAGATCAACCACCCCTTTGCTTACAACAGTGTCGTTGGCTCTTGGATTATTAAATTGGACAACGTCTTTGAGATGAACTCCTATAATATGTCCTTCTAATTTTTTCAGGCATTCTACGGGATTCAAACCATTTCTTGCCCAATGTCCGATATCAGCGCAGGACCCAATATGAGGATGACCAGCAATTGCCGCCAGAACCGAGTCAGGACTCCAATACATGTTGGGTTTTGGATGATCGTGAATGGCTACCGGGATACCATAAACGCCGGCCAGGCTGTCTACCATATCCCATTGCGATTTAATAGGTTCCGCAGTTATATAACTCAAACCAAATTCTTTGGCCAGTTCAAATGTCTTGATCCATTCTTCCCGGTTTTTGGGAACAATCACTCCCATGGCAACCATCGTAATCCCTTTTTGTTTTAATAAGCCCTTCAGTGATTCGCGGGTCTCCTTTGTCATATCAAACCCAAAAGATCCTGATAAATTACCGCCCAGTTTCTGACCAATAAAAGCCTCTATATGTTTAATTCCTGTACTATCAACCTTATTAAGTGCATCCGTAAAAGTAAATCTCATAAACGTCCACATCTGAACTCCCAATTTGAATCCTGCCGTGGAACCCAAAGGGGCATACGATTTAATGGAACTGGTATCACCAGTCTTTAACGGATTGTTTTCTGACGAAGAACCTGAAGATGTAGCAGCGCTACATGAAAAAATACAAATGATGAGAAGGACGGGCATTAAAATTGCGGCAAATCGTTTCATGAATTTTATTTTTTGTTGACGATGTGTTTGGGCTACCAAGTTCGCATTTAGTTTGCATTTTTGAGCTGAAAAAAATATGCATTTCAAATGAATGGAACCTGGGAAAGAATTTACCCACCTATTCGGGTGGCGTTAAAGGAAAAGAAGAGATCAAATAATCGAAACAGAAGATAACATAAACGAAAAATAAGATATCCGGAATTGATTAACTTGCGACTCTAAAAAAACAGTTTTATTTTTTCACCCAACAAGTTTCATATGAAAAAAACATTTCTTGCCAGAATTATTGGAATTGCATTCGTAGGTGTTCTATTCTGCACTCATCTGTGGGCGCAGGAAGATAAAAGCAAAAGACCAAGTCCCCCTGCTACAGCTACAGGCAAAATAAAAGATGCAACCATAACAATTGATTACAGTAGTCCGTCAGTAAAAGGAAGGACTATTTTCGGTGGACTTCTGCCTTACGGCAAACTTTGGAGAGCAGGTGCCAACGAAGCCACTATTTTTACTACAGACAAAGCCATCAAAGTAGAGGGCAAAGACCTGCCTGCCGGTAAATACAGTTTATTTATGACGCCAAATGCGAAAGAATGGACAGTTTTCTTCAACTCTGAAACCGGTCAATGGGGCGAGGCAAAAGACGGCAGTACCAATATGGATCCGAAAAAAGTGGTATTGCAGGTTAATGTAAAACCCAAGGAACTGAAAGACGTCCAGGAAAAACTGGTCTATAACGTATCCGATAAGGAATTTGATAAAGGATTTTCCATGAGCTGGGATAAAACAAAAGTTTTTGTTTCTATTAAGTAATCAGTATTTCAATTATAGGTTATGGGTTATGTGTTATGGGTTATTAATTGAACTATGCTTTAAGCAAAAAAATACCGGAGTTACTCCGGTATTTTTTTTCCAACACACTCTCACACTCTCACACTCTCACACTTGCTCTATCGTTATCTTTACGAAAAATAATCAATGCATTTCGACACGCTGTCAGTACACGCCGGGCAAATGGCCGATGAAATAGGATCAGTAACGAGTCCCATTCATTTAACCACCACTTTTGAACGTGACGAAGCGGGTGTTATCGGTGGAAAAGGATATGTTTATACACGTTGGGATAATCCAAACAGGCACGGTCTTGAAATCAAACTGGCTTTGCTGGAAGGCGGAGAAGAAGCTTTTGCCTTTCCCTCCGGAATGGCTGCTGCAATGGCGCTTGCACAGACAGTTCTTGAACCCGATACACATGTTATCATACCGGATGATTGTTACCACGGAATCGCACATCTTGTAAAGTCCATGCTTCCCAAATGGAAAATCGCGTATACAGAAGTGGATATGTCGGATTTAGCTGCCGTTGAAAATGCAATTAAATCCAATACCCGGCTGATCATTGTGGAAACACCTTCCAACCCGATGTTGAAGATTACAGACATCAGTGCCGTTTCAAAAATCGCAAAAGCAAAGAACCTACTTTTGGGTTGTGATAATACCTGGACTACACCACTGATTCAAAAACCTCTTGCACTGGGGGCTGATATTGTTTTCCATT
>DATHPV010000053.1:0-5613 GCA_035483495.1 Puia sp. | reverse complement strand
CTGAAAAGCCGGATGGTATTTCTGCAATGTTTCACGAAGGTAGGAACGGTCCAGGTGTGTGTAAATTTCGGTTGTAGTTATGCTTTCATGTCCAAGCATTTCCTGTACCGCCCGAAGATCTGCACCTCCTTCTACCAAATGCGTGGCAAATGAATGACGGAATGTGTGTGGTGAGACTTTCTTTTTAATTCCTGCGTCCCGAACAAGTGCACGTAATAAAAAAAATATCATTTGTCGGGTAAGGGCTGCTCCCCGCCGATTGAGAAAAAGTATGTCTTCGTTGCCCTTTTTAATTTTTATGTGCGATCGAATCTGGTTTCGGTAAATAGCGATAAATTTTAATGCAGTGTTGCCTATGGGTACAAGCCTCTCTTTGTCGCCTTTGCCAATAACTTTTATGAAACCCAGTTCAGGATAGATTGATGACAGGCGCATGTTCACCAGTTCGGATACACGCAGGCCACAACTGTACATCGTTTCAAGGATAGCACGGTTTCTTTCTCCTTCTGGCTTGCTCAGATCAATAGCAGCCACAATCAGGTTTATTTCTTCTACACTTAAGAAATCAGGTAAAGTCCTGCGGAGTTTGGGTGTTTCCAGCAGTATCGTGGGATCCTGTTTTATCAGGTTTTCCTGTGCGCAGTATTTAAAAAACGAACGGACACCTGAAACAATTCTCGATTGTGAACCTGCTGTCATCCCCAGGTTTGCAATCCATTTCAGGAATAACTGAAGAGTATTTAGATTAACAGCGTCTATCGATAAATCTGGTTTTTGCGTTTCCAGATACTGAGTAAGTTTTTCGATATCTCTCAAGTATGCTTCTACGGAATGATCGGAAAGAGATTTCTCTAATTGCAGCCAGGCTTTAAATCCTTTTTTCTCTGCAGCCCACATGATGCTTATTTTAACGCCCACTTGCCGTCTGAGATACCCTCTTCCATAAATTCCACCAGTCGGTAAGTGGCAGGACAAAATTCCACATTTTGTTTATATACATGTCCGTAGTCCTTGATTTTTTTTGTGCCATGATGTGGGAATCCGGAACAATCAGCAGGTCTCACATCATAAATACCACAAAGGTTGGTTTTCAAATCGAGGAACTGGCATGGCTGGCTTTTGTTCAGCCAGTCACCTATTCTGTCCTTATATAACCATTTTGTTTTAAAATCTTTCACTGACATGCCGAGGAATCTTGATATGCGGGTCATATCCTTCACTGTATACGTAGGAGACATGGTTTTGCAACAGTTTGCACAATCCAGGCAATCTGTTTTAGCCCAGGAAAGTTCGTTGGCCTCCAAAGTAATGAGATGAAGATTACCCGAACCTTTTTTTTCTACACGTGTGAGAAAATTCCTCAAACGTTTTTTATTTCTGGACACAAGATTCTTGAATGACCTTATATTGACAGTTGAGTTTACCATTTAGGTAAATATATTAATCCTGAAAATGAATACCTATTTTTTTCATAAGTGTTGTAGCATTAAGACTTTCACAGATGCCCTTTTTGATTTTATAGTCAAAATACAGTTCATCAGCCTCGACTTTTCCTTCAAAGTGATAATTGTAGACTGAATCGTCTGAAGACTCTGCATAGGCAAGATCAGTGTCATGTGTTGCCATAACGGCAACGGACTGTTCCTTCAAAAGCTGTTTAACCAGGGCTGTGGATCCTTTATGACGATCTGTTGAATTGGTGCCTCTCAAAACCTCGTCCAGCAATATGAATGCGTGTTCCCGCCGATTGACTGATTCGATAATAAATTGTATTTTTTTAAGTTCAGCATAAAAAGTAGACGTATTTTCCGCTAGGTTGTCAGCTACCCTCATGCTGCTGATAAGAGTCATATTACAAATTTTCATTTTGTCTGCACAAACCGGAGCTCCCATCAGGGCAAGAACGGTATTCACTCCAAGCGATCTTAGAAAAGTACTTTTCCCGGCCATGTTGGAACCCGTTATCAGGGCAATTTTTCCGATTCCCTGCAAGGCAAAATCATTTGTTATTCTGGCTTCAGCAGGGATCAGGGGATGACCGATTTTTTCGGCATTAAAGTGAAAATAGTTTTCGTCGACTTCCGGAAAACACCAGTCTGGTTCATTATGGACCAAAGAAGCCAGCGTTATCGCAACTTCCATTTCTGCAATAACATCAAACCATTCTTTTAACTGAATCTTATTTTCTCTCTTCCATTTGTTCAATGACAGAATTTGTCGAACATCCCAGATAAGAAAAAATTGAAGAATGGGCGATACCACCAGATTTGATCTGAATTCAATTTTTTTGAGAATGCGATGAAAATCTTTGATCACTGCAGATGCAGGATGGCGATTGGAAGGATTTAGCCGTACTTGTAAAGACTGTAGTAACTCAGAATTGAATCTTTCATTTTCAATGTGCAACAATTGAAGATAAATTCCTCCTACTTCAGATTCGATGTTGGATAATTTCGCAAATTCAGGATTTATTTTTCTGCTCAAAAACAGGTATACCAGGTAGAACACCATAAGGCAAAATAGAAACGCTCTGTTCGAGATATCATTCAACAAATAAAATGTAAAAATGGTAATAGGAATTACCGGGTATATATTTTGAACCCATGTCCAATATGGTTTTTCAAATCCGGTAGCTGCGGAATCTGTCCAGTCCCGCAACTTTTTCTCGGTGCTAAAACTAAGTGGGTTTTCAATGGCATAGGATTGGAATTGTTGGCAGGATCCCTGCTTTTCTGAAAGCTCTTTAGTCGCCTGCTGGTTATTTTTAATCTGACCATTCAACAGCGGGGCTTTCAACCGATCTGCCAGCAATTTTTTGGACTGGTCTGCATGGCAACGGCTTAGCCATTGGTACACGGACGAAGGACCAAAAAGATCCAGATCGGATGAATATGCGTGTGTTGGATCTGCAAAAGATTTGCCTTCGTCATATCCGGTCAGATTCAGGCCGATAACATCCAGCTCATGCTGGTTTATTTTAATCAGGCGCTCGTAATTTTTGATGGCTGATAGTTTATCTGTATCACGAAAAACCAACACTATAAAAATTATTCCGGTGATTATGATGGTAAGAAACGCCAAAGCCAGCGAGGGCCATACATACCAGATGAATATAAAACAAAGGACTACCGCCAGTAACCTTGCAATTGAAATAATCTTTCTTTCTTTCTTTATTTTTTGAATCACCAATCTGTTATGATCTATATTTTGTTGGTATTCCTGTATTGTCTTTTCCTTTGTTCTTAGTATTTGAATCATCACCACCAATATACATCTTCTATAAAAAAGAATTCGGGTTTGCCATCCGTAGTTAACATAATAGAAAGAATATCATATTGAATTTGTTTCCATACCGGATATTTTTCCTGAAAGGCTTCTCCAGCCGTTAACAGATGCCGACCTTTTTTCCTGTTAACCCAGTCTTCAGGTTTACCGAAAAGATCATCGTGCCTCGATTTAACTTCAATAAAATGCAAAATTCCTTCCCGGCTCGCAATGATATCCACTTCATATCTGGCGTGCTTCCAATTTCGAAAAATCAGTTCAAAGCCCCGGTGCTCCAGCCATTCAGCGGCCATTTGTTCTCCTGCTTTTCCAAATTCGTTATGTGCAGCCATTTTTGCTTTACTTTGAGCCTCTAATGGAAAATATGGAACTGAGTAAATATCGGGTGTTGCCGATAACGGGGAAAGTGCAACATTATGCCTGGGGAGGGTTTTATTACTTACCAAAACTGCTTAACATACCGGTAAAAAAAGGTGAAACCTATGCTGAATTCTGGTTGGGCGCTCATGACAGGGGCAGTTCTGAACTGAAAAACGGAACAGGATCAAACATTTCGTTGAAAGACTATGTCGAAGCATACCCCGGTCAAACTCTCGGAGAAAAAGCTTATCAGGTTTTTGGGCATTTACCCTTTCTTCTAAAGATACTCGACGTAAAAGATATGTTGTCTATTCAGGTGCATCCTACAAAAGAAGATGCAAGAACGGCATTTGAGGAAGAGAATCTAAAAGGGATTGAACTTACTGCACCGGAAAGAAATTTCAAGGACGATAATCACAAGCCCGAATTAATGCTGGCATTGAGTGAATTCTGGCTTCTGCATGGTTTTAAAGCTCCAAAAGTATTACAGGCAATTCTTCGCGATACACCCGAGCTCCATTTCCTCGTACCGATATTCGGCGGTGATAATTATCAAAAGCTTTATAAGTACGTAATGGAGTTGCCACAGGTGCAGGTTGACAGGCATTTGAAAACTCTTGTTGAAAGAATCCTGTCACATTTTCAATCGGGGAAACTGAGTAAGGACAAAGAAGATTTTTGGGCAGCAAGGGCGGCCATGACATACTCTCAGGATGGTCATATCGACCGGGGAATTTTTTCCATTTATTTTTTAAATCTTGTTCATCTGCAGCCGGGTCAGGCGGTTTATCAGGCAGCCGGCCTTCCACACGCATACCTTGAAGGTCAGAATGTGGAAATCATGTCAAATTCCGATAATGTATTACGCGGTGGCTTAACCTCCAAACATGTAGACGTGCCAGAGTTAATGAAACATATAAAATTTGAATCGACCACTCCTAACATCATTTCAGGTGTGGGTACACCAGATGGAAATCTTGTATATCCTTCTCCCGCATCAGATTTTGAATTGGGTCGTTTGCAAATATCTAAAGGAGATTCTGTGAAACTCATTTCACACTCCATAGAAATATTTCTTGTATTCAGTGGATCTGCAGAAGTTTCAGAGAGTGGGGGAGTACCATTTAAAAGGAATAAGGGCGAAGCCTGGGTAAGTTTTGATAAGGCCGGAAGCGATGTCAGGGGTCTGGAAGATACGATAATCTACAAAGCATCAATTCCGGGAATGAATTAATGGCTCCAGGCCTTTGTTTGTACCTTCGTTTACAATCTTTTTCATTTTTTTAAAAACCGTTAATTTCGCAATTCTAAATCACCGTAATGAAATCTAATAATAAAATTGTCTGGTCCTTTTTACTGCTGGTTTTAATAGCCGCTCTTTACCGGATCATCCCCGGTCGCCCATACGGATTTGCGCCTCAATGGGCAATGGCTGTTTTCGCGGGCGCTGTTATAAAGGATAAGAAATGGGCCCTTATTATTCCGGTGCTGTCAATGTTTATCTCGGATCTTTTGTATCAGGTATTATATATCGGGGGAGTAACAAATATGCAGGGTTTTTATGAAGGGCAATGGCAAAATTATATTCTCTTTACATTGCTGGTATTTGTCGGGATTGCTATTAGGAAATTAAATGTTTTACAAATTGCCATTGCTTCTCTTGCTGCACCCACACTCTATTTTATCGTTTCCAATTTTCTTGTTTGGGCAAGTAATGGTACCACGCGGGGTTTGGACAGACCAAAAACTTTTAATGGATTGATGTTATGTTATTCGGACGGAATTCCATTTTATAAAACCAGTATATTAGCGACGTTTGTCTTCTCGGCTATTCTTTTTGGAACTTACATTTTCATCCGAAACTACCGGGCAGTGGGAAAGCAGATTAAGGCAAGTTAGGGAAGTGTGAGAGTGTGAGAGTGTGAGGGTGTGAGGGTGAGCAACTTTTAACTTTCACCCATAACCCAT
>DATHPV010000052.1:0-2759 GCA_035483495.1 Puia sp. | reverse complement strand
TTTCATTCTTACAGCCGGGAACTTATACTTTGAAGTTTACTATAAATGGAGAAGTCAGTGCGGTTCAGGTTTTGAAATTGTAAAATCGCAGGGAATAATTAAATTTTCACGACAGTCCCCCGGTCAAACGCGGGGACTGTCTTATTTTAAACCTTATCCGTTTTTTTGTAAGTTGTGATTTAAGAGACTGGCCAATTTGGAGACTAAAGTCCGCTACAGAATAAAATTTCCAGTGACGAATATTAAATCAATGCCACAAATGATGCCGTTAAAGGGGGGATATATTTTCATCAAAGAATCAACAAGGCTCCTGCGCGTAGAACTTGACGATATATTTTATATCATGGGCCTTAAGAATTATGTTTCCATCTTCACGAAAAATCAAAGGATTGTTAGTCTTCAGACCATGAAGCAAATGGAAGAACTGCTCCCCTCCCACCGGTTTATACGTGTCCACCGGTCTTATTTTGTTGCGATAGATAAAATAATCAGTGTTGAAAAACAACAAATCCACCTGAAAGACAAAATTATTCCTATCGGCAACGTATATCTTTCTTTATTTATGAAAAGACTTTTAAAAAAAAATCATACGTAAATGCACTGATTTTAAGGCCGTTTAACAGTAAAATGTTTAAATTAAATAATTCTCGGATTAAATAACCGAAATTTACTTTCAATTAACTATTTATGAAAAAAACACTCATTACATCCGTAATTCTTGTTATTGCTGTAGTTGGATATTCTCAGCATTTATCTATTAACGCTTTTGGAGGATACACTTTCCGGGACAAATTGAATTTTGGTAATGCTTATTCATACATTAACGAAGGTGGCATCTGGGGCGTTTCCGTTGAAGGTGTTAATCAACAGGGAAGTGGTATAGAATTGTTATATCAATACCAGAGTACAAAAATTCCGATTTATACCTATGTTGGCAATGTTCAGCAAAACGCCGGCACTGACGGTGCAGTCATATCTTACCTGCTGTTGAACTTCGAGCAATATTATATGAATAATCCCAAGATTCAGCCATATGGCGGACTCGGTTTAGGTGCGGCCTTTTATAAAGGCGACTATCAGGGAGCGACTTCAGCAACAAAATTTGCCTGGGATTTAAAAGCCGGTGTCAAATTTAAAGCTTCCAATGCAGTCGGAATTAAAATCGGTGCTCAGTTATTGGGCAGCGCTCAGGCTACAGGAAATGCATTCTATTATGGGTATGTCTATACCACTTACGCAACAATCCTTCAATTCAGCTTTACCGGCGGCCTGGTATTTGATTTCGGTGGACATTAACAACGATCCCAACAGAGCCTGAGATATTTATTTAAAAAATCTTTCCGGACCTTTTAAAATCCAGCATTTTAAAAGGTCTTTTTTATTCCGGGCATAAAAAGTTTTGGAACTGAAGGGTTAAAATAATAATTTGTATTCAATAGTACCTTTCATACAATCACATGATGCAAAAGGGAACTTTCAAAAATGTTGACGAATACATAAAATTTCATCCGGCCCAGATTCGCAAAGGTTTGGCAACAATTAGAAAAACCATAAAAGCAGCGGCACCTGGAGCAGAAGAATTGATCAGTTATCAAATGCCAGCATACAAATTAAACGGTATGCTGGCATATTTTTCTGCCACTAAAACACACTATGGTTTTTATCCAACTTCAGGTCCGGTAAATGCCTTCAGCGAAAAGCTCAAATCCTACAATACTTCAAAAGGAACTATAAGGTTTGAACTCGACAAACCTCTTCCCGTTAAACTCATTTCCGAGATTGTAAAATGGAAAGTGAGAGATAATCTTTCCACGCTTGAGGCAAAAGGCGCAAGGCGCAAGGCGTAAGGCTTAAGGCTTAAGGCTTAAGGCTTAAATCATAACGAAAAATAAAAATTTAAAGTTTTTGTATTGCAAGTTGAATCTTTTCTCATTTGCCCTTTCGCGTTACGCCTTAAGCCTTGCGCCTTGCGCCTTACGCCTCACGCCCTTATTTTTTACCTTCAAAAAGTGTCCAGGGGTAAGAGATCATATTGTTCAGGTACTTACTCTGCCAGGCATATTCAGGATGAAGTTTATAGAATTTATTTCCAATAAAATCTTCACCACATGGATGCCCCATGTGTGCCCAGAATTGCATATTGGCCGCCAGATCGGAAGTAGTTACTTTTCCCTGAACGGCGCCCATTGGATAATAAGGTGCCATACTCCATTCTGCACAGCCCAGAGGATCCTCATCAATATGACCGCAGATAACACACCGGTTATTCTTTGATTTATTTTCCAGCGCGTCGATATGATCCGCTTCAATAAGCTTTCCATTTGCTACATCCAGTTTTCCTTTCATATCAACTAATACGAGTTGACTCATGCGTTTTTTTCTGGCGTTCGGAGAACTGGCAGAATCATTTACATTAAATGTTGTTTCCTCTTTTATCAATGTCGGGTCGCTTGGAAAATTGGATCCTATGATCGCAGTATCCTTACTTCGCCAGACTCTGTAATCCTTCATACCGAGTTCAAGTTTTGCTACTTCATTTGTTTTCGTATCACCAATCAGCCAATCATTTGCATATCCTCCATTGTTGCCCTTAGTAAAAATGTCAATTACATCATCAATGCTGTTACTGTACTGTGCAGCTTTACGAGCTCTCATGAATTCCGGTATGCCTGTAGAATCAAATTTATTGAATTGTGTAATCGTTGTTTCAGTAATCAGAATTCCGGATTCGGAAATAACAAAATCATCACCACTATGGA
>DATHPV010000051.1:0-2895 GCA_035483495.1 Puia sp. | reverse complement strand
TGACGGATGATCCCGCACGTGCGGGACCGATGACGGTTGGAATTCCTAACATATATATGGATATTTGTAGAAAGGCGAATGTATTTTGGCCCGATATTTTAACAAACCTTCCTGTGAAACAAATTAAGTCTCTCGTTATTGGCTTCTTCGTGCTGACATTTCCATTGTTTGGTTTTTGTCAGATGAACAATAATCCTGACCAGGCTTTTTCAGCCGCAGCAGAAAGTAGTAAAACCGTGCTCCTGTATTTTTCCGGTTCAGACTGGTGCCTGCCCTGTGAAAGAATTAACAAGACAATTATCTCTGACTCTTCATTTAAAAAATATGCAGACGGAAATCTTGTTGTGATAGAGGCAGATTTTCCACAGAAGTCCAAACTCTCCAAACAGCAGGTATCCTGGAATGAAAAACTGGCTGAGGAATATAATCCGAGCGGTATTTTCCCCTATCTGTTACTGGTGCATGCAGACAAAACCATCATAACTTCTTTGGAATATCTTCACTATGATCCGAAATATTTTATTGAGGAGATAAAAACTGCAATAACGGGTTCCCAAAAATGAAAGAATACAAGGCTGATAAAAAGCTCATGGGATCTGACTTTCAATTCATTTTGAATGCAGAAACGGATGATGAAGGTAAGCAGTTGTTAAACGAATGTATTGAAGAAGTTAAACGCATAGAAACATTAATTACTGAATTCAGTGACGACTCTGAAACAGCTTTGGTAAATAAAAACGCCGGCATTTGTCCTGTTCAGGTGAGTGATGAAATGTATAAACTGATTGAGAGAAGTGTTCAGATCTCCAGGCTTACAAACGGAAGTTTTGATATTACGGCGGGTATATTAAAGAAGCTTTACAATTTCAAAAATATAAAATTTGAAATGCCATCACGCGAAAAAATCAATGAAAGTCTTGACCTGACGGGACATGCAAAAATTAAACTTTTAGGTAATAACAAAGTATTTCTAGAAAAACGCGGAATGCGAATTGGCTATGGGGCAATCGGAAAGGGATATGCTGCCAATCAGACGATGAAGCTGATGAAAAATAAAGGAGTAATGGGAGGTGTGATCAATGCGAGCGGTGACCTCTGCGCATGGGGCACGAAGTGGGATGGTAGTTCCTGGAAGGCGGGAGTTGCAAATCCCGATTCTTCCGATGATATTTTACTGTGGTTAGAATTAAATGGATTGTCGATCGCGACTTCGGGAAACTATGAACAATATTTTGATTTAAACGGAGTGCGCTATTCACATAATATAGATCCACGTACGGGGCGGCCGGTTACCGATATCAAGAGTGTGTCGGTAGTTAGTCCGCACGCTGAACTTAGTGATGCACTTGCAACCGGTATTACTGTTATGGGTATCAAAAACGGATTGAAGATGATCAATCAATTGCCCGGAACACATTGTGTGATAGTAGATGAAATGAATCGGGTACATTACTCTGAGAATATCGAACGGGTGAGGTATTTTAAAAAATTAGTTCGATGAAGATTTTAAAATATTCAGTTCCTGCAATTTTGTTGCTGTTCGCTTCCTGTAAAACGGTAAAGCCATATCAGCGGGTTTATTTAAACGACAATGCCATGCAGATGAAAAAAAATAATGTAGACAAGCTTTCTTCTGAAATGCATAGTTATAAAGAAGGAGCTTCCGGTGGAGGCCGTGGAAAAAGCAGTGGC
The DNA here is from genome assembly GCA_035483495.1 of Puia sp. Taxonomy (GTDB): domain Bacteria; phylum Bacteroidota; class Bacteroidia; order Chitinophagales; family Chitinophagaceae; genus Puia. The sequence continues at coordinate 1,203 of DATHPV010000051.1, read as the reverse complement.
GGATGTGGTTGTAACTGAATCATAAGATGATAAAAAAATATATCTGCTTTGGCATATTCACGACATCTTTTCTGTTTGGGACTTCGCAGGTTGCGTTAAATCCCTACAGGATTAAAAGAATATCCAGATCCACGATTGATTTTATCTATTCACAATACTTCGGAGACGGGGATCATTCCGCGATTACGGGAGGAAAGGGAACTGAAAAACTTATAGTATACGAACCAGAGGTAATTATCAATCACCAGATTGATTCTGTACACTCTTATTGGGTTGACGCCGGCCTGGATATTATTACATCGGCCTCGATGGACAATATTGATACCGTGAAATCGTCGGCGTCCAGAGTAAGTACAAGGGGATTTATCATGCCGGGTTATGAGACAAAACTGAAAAAAAATCCCAATATAGTAGTGGGGGGCAATGGGTATTTTTCAATCGAATCGGCTTATCTGTCATTGGGTGGTGCCCTTTCCATTGACTATCTCAGCAAGGATAAGTCACGGGAATTGTCGGCACAATTTCAGGCTTTTTTTGACGATCTGCGATGGGGTTTGCTGAATGGTGAAAGACCGTTGAAACTGGTATACCCCTTCGAATTAAGAAATAAAGAATGGTTTGATATTCATAAACGTAATACGTATAATTTCAGCGTCAGCTATACTCAAACCATCAATGACAAAATGGTTCTTGCGTTTTTCCCGGGGTTCACTTATCAGCAGGGATTATTGTCAACCCCCTATCACAGGGTGTTTTTTACCGATAGTACCGAAAAGGTGGAAAAACTACCTGATAAAAAATGGCTGATCCCTCTTGGCATTCAATTAAATTCATTTATACTTGACCGTTATATACTCAGTTTATACTATCGTTTCTACCATGACAATTTTGGCATTGACGCCCATACCATCGAAGTGGACCTGACTGCAAAACTGAGTTCCAGATTCTCGCTGACACCCACGTTCAGATTCTACACCCAAAGGGGCAGCTCTTATTTCAGACCCTACTATGAACTGGATCCAAAACAGGAATTTTATACTTCCAATTATGCGCTGTCTTCCTTTAACAGCTACGAGACGGGTGTAGATGCGAGACTGGTTGTTCCTGCCAGTCAGAAATCGAAATTCTTTTTTGATACAATATGGTTTCGATACAGTTATTACAAACGTACAGACGGGTTATATGCCCATGTTCTTACGCTCG
>DATHPV010000050.1:0-2635 GCA_035483495.1 Puia sp. | reverse complement strand
GCCATACATTATAAATTAAATTTCTCAAATCGATGATACGCAAACTCTACACTTTCAACCATTATTTCATTTTGCATTGCATTCATATCCGAAACCTGCCATTTAGTTGGATAAGCATTTATAAAAAGCCAACCCATTAACGGAGCATTTTCATCACTCAATAATGTGACCATTATATTTTTTATCTCAACAGGACTGCTTAATCCCATTGCCATAGTATCCTGTACCCAAATCCAAAGAGCAGAGGAAGAGGATACCAATCCACGTTTCAAAATCAAAGGAGCGTATTCAATATTAGTAGGTAATTGATAGGTAAACCTATTTTCTCCACCCTCTATGTAAGGTTCTTTTTTCAATTCAAAGGAAAGACCTGATACTTCGGAAAATTTACCTTCTATATTCGGAGTCACCCCACTTGCAGCAGTTACCATTTCTACTGCATCAGAAACTCCCAATATTCTTACATCAAAATGAAATCCTACGGGAGGATAATAGAGATTTGATTTACCCATCAATTTTCACCCGAATAAATTATTATTGAGCTTCCTGGGTAATTCCTTCATGTGCCAATTCGATTGACTCTACCGCAATTTCATTTGCATCTGATTTTAAATCAGGTGCGGACACCTTTACAGGAAATGCGTTTACCACAGTCCAAACAAATACTGGATTTCCCTCTTCGTCTAAAAGAGAAATTGTAACAGTTTCTCTTCTTTCCGGATTAGTTTGTACATCCTGAAACCAATCCCAGAAAGTATTATCGCTATGAAACAATCCCTTTTTAAGTGTGATATTGGTATTTTTCTTCAAACCCGGAACTTTCTGGGTAAAGAAGGTATTGTCGTTTCCGGCCCTATATTCAATAAATTGAGTTTCCAGACTTAAGCCGGTTACTTCTTGAAATCCCAAATTATTTCCTGCCCACTCTACTGTAAAGTGAAACTTAGGAATCGGCCATTGTGCTTCTGCCATTTTATTAAAAGTTTAAAGTTTTAAATTATTTTTTCATTTAGTTTAAATCGAACCACTAAGATTCCTGCATTTTTTGTTGGAATGTAATAACGATAAACTCAGCAGGTCTTGAAATGGCTACCTTTACTGTAATTCTCATAATACCATCCAATACATCGTTTGGTGTCATCGTTGATCCAAGTCCCACTTCGACGATATAGGCATCCTCTGGATTATTTCCTACCAAGCCACCCGCCTTCCACAGGTCATTCAAAAAAGAAGATATCATACTTTTAATCAAGATCCATGTACCGGCAGCATTTGCCTCATATACATAAGGTTTAGCCGCGTATTTTATAGATTGCTCGATAAATATGAGTGTTCTTCTAACGTTTATATATCTCCAATCCTGGCTGTTTCCATCCAATGTTCTGGCACCCCAAACGATCGTACCTTCTCCAATAAAAGAACGTATGGCGTTTACGGATTTACCCGTTACTGTTAAATTCAGATCTTCCTGATCGTCGTGTGTGATTTTCACAGTAGGTCCTACGACAGAAGCTATACTTGTATTTGCAGGTGCTTTCCATACACCCCTTGATGCATCAACAGCAGAATAAATGCCTGCCATAGCAGCACTTGGAGGAATTACATTAGACAACTGTCTGATTTTTGAAAGAATATTTTTGAAAGCCGGACTGATTACCCTCAGTGTTTGAGTCAGGCTTTCAACATTCGAAGATGGATTCGTAAGTTTTCTTACTTCTATTTTAATATCTTCTACTTTTTTCTTATCAGTAATTGTTTCAGCTTCTTTGGTCAAAAGTCTCTCCAGCTCGTCCAAATTCGAAATATTTCTATAATCTATTTCTTCGTTTTGAACAATAGAGGTATTCATGTAAGGATAATAAGCCGCTCCATACGCTAGGTAATTATTTCCAATACCTTCTCTGAAACGAGTGATGACATCTTTCGAATCATACGTACGACTTTTGAATCCATTAAAAACATCCAAAATCGCAAAACGATTTTTCATTTTAAATCCACAATGTTTAAGCATTGATTGCTGAAGATCGAAACAATCTGCTTCTTCCAACATGATTGCTTCTGGAATTAATAACATGGTTGGCTCTTCTTCACTTATCAATCCGGTAATTGCATTATCAAGTACTTTTTTAGAAATCGTATTTAGCATTTTCCCTGATGAAAAATCATCGGCAGAATCACTGTAATAGGTACCCACGGAAATCACATAACAAGTGCTACCACCATTTGAAAAGAACAGGCGGATAGCATCATAGAATATGAATCTGGAAGTATCATTCGCTACTACGTTATAGCTGGTATCCTCAATTTGAAAATCATAACCATTTTCTCCTGAAGTAGATTGTTCAATTCTAAATTGAGAACGAACACCTGCACCAAAAAAGCTATGATACTCTGTGAGAGATGAAATCCGAATTGATTTATTCAGTAAAGACTGACCATCTCGTACGGATTTTTCTGTGTACCCAATGAAGGCAGGAATTGCTGTTGGAATTCCTGCTACCGAATTGGGGAAGGCGTTTTTTTCTTCAATGTAAACACCCGGCGTTGCTAGAGTTTGTGCCATAAATTGTAATTAAAAATAAAATGAAACATATACTTTTTTTTTGTAAACACTTTTAAATTTTTCAACGTATCA
>DATHPV010000049.1:0-2748 GCA_035483495.1 Puia sp. | reverse complement strand
TTTTTTTCGTGCATCTTCGATGGTGAGACGAATATCTATCCCTTCAATTTCCTTACGCGGAATCAGGCATTCCCTCACTTTCACTTTCGGCAGTGAGAGGGCAGCTTCAAATAATTCAGTATTCAATTCCTGCTGTGGTTCATCCGTTTCGCCCGTTTGCTGAAAGAAATTACTCAGATCAGCCTTTGCAAAAAGATCTTTGTGTTCATCAATACGCACATTAAAAACGTATTTGAGTATCCACTCCGAAATACGGGTAAAAAAGACGGAAACAGGATAGAATAAACTATAAAAAAAGTTACTTACCGATGCAAAAAAATCCAGGAGACTGTCGCTTTTAGCCCGGAAAAGTGCCTTCGGTATCAGTTCACCAAAAAAAAGAATAAATAATGTGGATGTGAGAGTTTCAAACATCAACCGAAATATATCAACCCAGGCTTGTGGTACTACGGTTTTTCTGATTATAAATTCCCATAGCGGCGACAGCGTCTCACCCACCAGCAAACCAAAAATGACAAGAAACAGATTAAATCCGATCAGCAAGGCACTTATAAACCGGCTGGGCGTGTCCAGAAATCCCGAGAGCAGGATACTTCGTTTCAACCCCTGCTTTTTTCGTATTTCAATGGTTAACCTGTTCGCATTAGCAAACGCGATTTCGATGCCCGAGAAAAAAATGATCATCAGCCAGGCAATTATGATCCAAATCAGGGTATTGGTGTTAATCATGCAAATACGAATTTAGGCGTAAAGTTGGTTATGGGTTATGAATTATGAGTTGTGGGTTGAAAATAAATGCTTTATTTCTACTCATAACTCATAATTCATAACCTATAACCCATCAACGTCCCTGCTGAGTTAGAAAGTCCGAGATGACGTGTCTGGCTTCTTCACAGGCATTCTGAAGGTTATCGTTCACGATAATATGATTAAAATGATGCCTAAACGATATCTCATAAGCTGCTTTGTTCAACCGATCCTGCAATGCTTCCGCTGATTCAGTTGCCCGATATTCCAACCTTCTCTTAAGTTCTTCAATGGAAGGCGGCTGAACGAAAATCGACAGGCTTTGTTCTGGGTATTGCTCCTGCACATGAATAGCTCCTTTTACATCAATGTCCAGAATAGGAATCTTGTTTTTGGCTCTCAGCCGCTGAAGTTCAGTCTTTAAAGTTCCATAATACCGTCCTTCGTATACCATCTCCCATTCTACAAATTCCTGATTTTGTATTTTATGCTGAAATTCTTCCAAACTCATAAAATAATAATCTACGCCGTTTTCTTCATCCAGTCGCTGGGGTCTGGTGGCTGCCGAAACCGAGAACGCCAGTTCGGGGAAATGTTGTAATAAATAACGGGTAATAGAGGTTTTACCGGCTCCGGAAGGTGCAGTTATTATTATCAGCATCGGAGTTATTTATATTCTTTTAATTGACGCCCCCAAACGATTAAGCCTTTCGTCAATATACTGGTATCCGCGATCGATCTGATCGATATTCTGAATAACACTTTTGCCTTCTGCACTCATAGCAGCGATCAATAATGAAACACCTGCCCTGATATCGGGACTGCTCATGGTTACCGCGCGAAGTTTATGATTTCTTCCCAAACCAATTACAGCTGCGCGATGTGGATCGCAGAGAATAATCTGGGCTCCCATATCCAAAAGTTTGTCAACAAAAAACAAACGGCTTTCAAACATTTTCTGATGAATGAGTACACTTCCTTTTGCCTGGGTTGCCACCACCAGCATTACACTTAATAAATCCGGCGTAAGTCCTGGCCATGGATGATCGTACAAGGTGAGCACAGATCCATCTAAATAAGTTTGTATTTCATAAAGATCCTGTTCAGGGACAAGTATATCGTCGCCCTGTATTTCCAGGCGAATCCCCATCTGCCGGAATTTATCGGGTATCTGACCCAATTCTCCCAACCTGACGTCTTTTATCAGAATTTCGCTTTGAGTCATCGCTGCCATTCCTATGAATGAGCCTATTTCGATCATATCGGGTAACATCCTGTGCTCGGTACCGCCAAGCTCCTTTACACCTTCGATTGACAAAAGATTACTGCCAATTCCACTGATCCTGGCCCCCATTCTGTTTAACATCCTGCAGAGCTGTTGTATGTAGGGCTCACAGGCAGCATTATAAATAGTAGTAATACCGGTAGCAAGACTTGCTGCCATTATAATATTGGCCGTGCCAGTTACTGAAGGCTCTTCGAGTAAAATATAATTGCCTTTGAGTTCTGATGCTTCAAGTCGAAAATAATCATCACCTGGATCATATGAGAACCGCACCCCCAGTTTCTCAAATCCTGTCATATGTGTATCCAGTCTTCTTCTCCCTATTTTATCACCACCCGGTTTGGGTACATAAGCAGTTTTGAATCTGGCGATAAGCGGACCCGCGAGCATTACAGCACCTCTGAGCTTTCCGCTTTTTTTGCGAAAAGTCTCACTGTTCAGGTAGTCCACATTTACATCGTCGGCCTGAAAACTGCAAACATGACGGGTGGATCTTTCTGTTTTAACACCCATCTCCTGAAGAACTTCAATGAGAAGATTGACATCGAGAATGTCGGGGATATTTGAGATGGTAATTTTGCCTCTGGATAATAATACAGCGCTAATAACCTGGAGCGCTTCATTTTTAGCCCCCTGTGGAACGATATCACCTTTCAACCGTTTACCACCGGTTACTTCAAAAGCATTCATTCAATATCTTTTCTTTTTGAATTTAC
>DATHPV010000048.1:0-5538 GCA_035483495.1 Puia sp. | reverse complement strand
GTGAGGTTCATAAAATTGATACAGGCGATCAGCAAAATGAAAATGGCTACGAGACTGAACAATTGCACATATTCAATTCTTCCACCCGCCGGGTAACCATTTTTGAATTCTGAATGAAGATAATATTGGTCAAATCTTTCCAGACCGAGTTCAATCCTGTTGCTTCCTTTTAATTCCGTTTGAAATTTATCCAGGATAAACTTCATTTTATTTTCTACAGCCTTCGGGTCGGCGTCCGGCCGGAGTTGAATAGCTGTGCGGGTATCCACGGATTCATATTCCCTGGCCCATCCATTGTCCTCGAGATAAGCAGACCAGCTCATGATATAGTTGTAACGGTCTGCGGCCCTTGAGGGAAAATCTTCGAACACGGCGCTAACTTTAAAATCCTTTCTGTTTTCGTAGCGGATGGTTTTGCCAATTGCAGCAGCCGGACTTCCGAAAAAATCCACGGCCATCTTTCTTGAAATAGACAAACTGCTGGGATCATTCAATGCATTGATGGCGCGACCCTCAATCAGGGGATAACTGAACATGGAGAAAAAATCCGGCCCTGCGCTGATGCCATCTTCTTTCAATATTTTATTATTTACTGAAAAGGTATTCGAGTTCGACCATTCGATAGGTGTTGCTGCTTTTATTTCAGGAAACTCTTTTTTCAGTTCTTCTGCCAGCGGGCCCTGCGTCCAGTACCAGGATTCAATCTTACCGCCGAGTGTATTGCGTTCGTATACATAATACAAATTTTTTCCATTTTCATGGAAAGCATCCACAGCGCGTTCATCCTGAACCCAGAGAAGAATGAGCAGGCTGCAGGCCAGGCCCATTGCGAGTCCCGCAATATTAATCGCAGAGAATCCTTTCTGTTTCCAAAGATTCCTGAAGGCGATTTTAAAATAATTCTTTAGCATAAAATTTTTTTAATTGTCAATTGTCAATGGTTAACTGTTAACGTCAATAATTGACAATTAACAATTAACCATTGACAATTATTCAGAGCGTAAGCTTTTCGCCGGATTCGTCATTGCCGCTTTGACAGACTGAAAGCTGATTGTCAATAGAGCAATTACGATCGAGAGTAAAAAAGTCATGGCAAAGACCCACCAGTTGATTTGCACTCGATAAGTATATGACTGAAGCCAGCTGTTCATTACAAACCATGCAACGGGAGCAGCGATCAGAAAAGATATCGTTACCAGTTTCAGAAAATCCCGTGACAATAATTGAGTAATTCCCAATACAGAAGCTCCCAACACTTTCCTGATACCGATTTCCCTGATCCTGTTTTCTGCTGTAAAACTGGCCAGGCCAAATAACCCAAGGCATGATATGAAAATGGTAAGACCCGCAAAAAGAGCTGCGAGCTCACCGGTTCTTTTTTCATTGGCGAACTTGGTCGCATATCGTTCGTCCAGGAAATTATATTCGAAAGGATAGGAAGGATTATATTTTTTAAAAATGGGTTCTGCTTTTTTCAGATTTTCGGAAGTGGTATTAGCCGGATTAAGTTTCATGTTCATAACATAAAAATTTAAAGCTCGGGGGCCGACAATAACCATGGGTGCAATGGGCTGGTAAGGAGACTCCAGGATAAAGTCTTTAATCACTCCAACTACATGATAGCTCTGATTATCGTTTGTGACGATTGCACCAAGCGGATCTTTTAGGCGCATGATTTTCACAGCAGCTTCATTCAGCAACATGGCATTTGAATCCGTCTGATAAACTTGTGTGTTGATGTCCCGGCCTGCGATTAATTTTAAACCCAGTGTGTGTACAAATTCATTATCAGAGGCAAAATAATTGAAGTCTGCTTTCAGGTCATTCGGTGTTGATCCCGGCCATTGAAAACCCCAGGTATCTGACCAGTGTTCCGTCATCGGCTGACTGGTTCTTGTAACCTCCGAAACTACTCCGTTGCTGATGAGTTCATTTCTGATCATCGCATAATTTTTTTGAATATCACCCTGCATGTAACTGAACACAACATTGTCTTTATTATATCCTGCATCGCGATCCTGTGCATATTTAATTTGACTCAAAACAACAACAGTAGAAATAACCAATATGATGGCGAAACTGAATTGCAGTACTACCAGGAATTTGCGGGATAAAGCACCCTCCATACTTGTTTTTAAAACACCTTTTAGTACTTTGATAGGTTTGAACGAAGACAGATAAAAAGCGGGATAACTGCCGGCCAGCAAACCTGTAAATAAAATAAATCCGGCGGCTGCCAGCCAGAAATTAATACTGTTGTAAGGAATAAATAATTGTTTACTTACTAGCAGATTAAAAGATGATAAACTGATCTGTATAATCAGCAGGGCAAGCATGCCTGCAATCATACTGAACAACAGGGATTCAGCCAGAAACTGAATGATCAACTGATTTTTAGGCGCGCCTACAACCTTACGAATGCCGACTTCCCTGGCTCTTTTTTCACTTCTTGCTGTACTCAGATTCATGAAATTGATACAGGCAATCAGCAAAATAAAAGAAGCAATGATTACGAAGAGGCGTACAATGGTAATTTGTCCGCCCGCTTCTTTGCCGTTTTCAAATCTGGAATATAAATGCCATTTGGCGGCGGGTTGTCCGAAGAGAATATCCGAAACACTGGGTTTTTGCTTACTGGTTTTTTGAACCAGAAGGTTTCTGACTTTTGCGTCGAAAGATGCAGCCGAAGCGCCAGGTTTCAATGTATAGAAAGTAGTGACGGAGTTATTTTCCCAATAGCTGTCCGTCCATCCAAGCTTTTCGAGATAGGCCCAGGGAAGCAGGTATTCGAATTGGAACTGGCTGTTATCCGGCAGATCTTTTAAAACAGCCTTAACGGTAACGAGATTCGCACTGTCAATTCTGATTTGCTTTCCAAGTGCTGATTCTTTTCCGAATAATTTTATTGCAAAGGATTCAGTAATGACAATATCGTTTGCGGTAATCAGTGCTCCGTTTGGATTTCCTTCCAATACCGGAAAGCTGAACATATTGAGGAAGCCGGAATCAGTAAAATTTCCCCGCGAATTAAAATGATGATCCCCAACGGACATTAGAAAGTTTGTATTTTGCCAACGAGCCACGTCTTCTATTTCTGGGAAGTCAGATTTCAGGGTGGGCGCTAAAACCTTCGGCGTCCACGTGACGGTCCTGAACCCATCAGTAGTTTCCTGTCGGCGCATCATGAAGAGCCGGTCTTCTTTGGCATGAAACCGGTCAAAACGAAATTCATCCTGAATCCACAGACAGATGAGCACTGCGCTTGCCATGCCGATGGCCAGTCCCAGAATGTTGATGGTTGAAAATATTTTATTCCGTCTGATATTTCGGAAGGCGACGATGAAGAAGTTTTTAATCATGTGCTTATTATTAGATAAAGCTTAAGGCTGAAAGCTAAAAGCTGAAGGCTTTTTAGTTGATGGTATATGGTTGACGATTCGCCTTATGCCTTACGCCTTACGCTTTCAGCCTTCCGCCTAAAGAATAATGCCATAAAGCTATCTGGTTAGGAATCAAACAGATAAGTTGCGGTTACCGCACCAGACTGACCGCTTTTGATACGGTGATTGTCCGATTCCATTTTTTGCGCAAACTACCGGATAATACAAATCAATTATCTTCGAAACTGCAGAAAATAAAATTTGAACGACCTCATTAATTTCAACGGCAGTCTCACAGATCCTCAAACCCCGATCGCCACGGCATCCAATCGAAGTCTGCGTTATGGCGACGGCCTTTTTGAAACGATGTATTGGAATGGACAAATCATTCAAAATCTCACTTATCATCTTGACCGGCTGTTTCAGGGTTTGGTAATTTTACGCTTCGATTTATCGGATGGGTTTACGAGGGAATTTATTTCTGAAGAAATACACAGGCTTTGTTTAAATAATGCCGGACCAGAAAAAGCACGCGTGCGCCTGAATGTTTTCAGGGAGGATGGTTCTGTTTTAATGCCCGTAAAGAACCGACCCGTTTTCATTATTGAAACGATTGATTTTCCTGAATCCAACCTGTCGCCCCTCCGTTTAACATTGTTTGAGGGAGAGAAAAAAAATATTGGCAGACTCAGTAATCTGAAAACAAACAATTACCTGTTGAATATCATGGCCATTCAACATGCAAAAGAAAATGGTTTTGACGACGCTGTCTTTCTAAACAATAAGGGGAATATCTGCGAGGCGAGTTCCAGCAATTTATTTATGGTACAAAAAGGAGTACTGTTTACACCCGCGCTATCACAGGGTTGTGTGGCCGGTACGAAACGCAGAGAATTGCTGGAGAAATTACCGGACCTGGGTTTTCAGGTAGAAGAAACTATTATTACCAAGGACATGGTATTTGAAATGGAAGAAATATTTCTCACCAACGCCATCCGTGGAATCAGGCCGGTTATTTGTATTGACAATACTTATTTTTCAAGGGAACTCACGAATATCTTAGTACGACTTTTGAATGTACCAACGGAATGAAACCTTCCGTAAACATTTTCTGGTTCAGACGCGATCTGCGTCTTTATGACAATGCCGGACTTTTTCATGCATTAGGTTCCTCACGGCCTGTTCTGCCCATATTTATTTTTGACCGGAACATCCTTGACGATCTCGAAAATAAAAGAGATTCACGGGTCGAATTTATCTATCGCTCCCTGGAAATAATTCAAAAGAAGTTGGTGCAATTGAAATGCTCTCTGAATGTTTACTATGGTCGGCCATTGGAAATTTTTTCTTCAATTTGTGACAACTTCGATATAGGGAAAGTTTTTACTAACGAGGATTATGAACCATATTCAAGGAAGCGTGATGAAGAGATTGAAAGTCTGCTAAAGAAAAGAGGCGTTGCTTTTCAGTCGTATAAGGACCATGTTATATTTTCCAAAAATGAAGTGCAGAAGGAAGACGGTTATCCCTATACTGTATTTACTCCATACAGTAACAAATGGAAAGCTTTATTAAACAGACCGGATACAAATGCCCTGAAATCTTTCCCATCAGAATCCTTATTTGAAAATTTATTTAGACAACCGGAAACCAACTTTCCCAAGCCGGATGAACTGGGTTTTACTTTTAACGGGGTTAAATTCCCCTCTGGAGCACCTGATCCTGAACTTATTCGTAAATATGCTGCGTTTCGCGACTATCCGGGACTTGACGCTACTTCTCACCTCGGCGTTCATTTGCGTTTTGGGACCCTCTCTATTCGGGAACTTGCCGCAGGAGTTAGCATTCTGAGTCCTGTATTTCTAAATGAACTTATCTGGCGTGATTTCTATCAAATGATACTCTGGCATTTTCCTGAAGTAGGGGCAGGACGTGCATTTAAGCGCGCCTATGAGAATATTTCCTGGAGAAATAATGAGGAGGAATTTCAATCTTGGTGCGAAGAACAGGATATCCATTGGTAGATGCTTCTATGCATCAGCTTAATGAAACTGGTTTTATGCACAACCGTATGCGCATGTTAACGGCTTCTTTTCTGACAAAACATCTTTTGATAGACTGGCATTGGGGTGAAGCATATTTTGCAGAAAAACTTTTG
>DATHPV010000047.1:0-7473 GCA_035483495.1 Puia sp. | reverse complement strand
GTTACAACAGTTTGCGTATCGCGTAGTCCAGCCCGCAAGTATTTATTTTATTGCCGGCATTTTAGTAACAGCGGTTGCGTTTTTATTGATTTTATGTCAATGTCTTAAAGCGGCAGTTGCAAATCCTGTGACAAGCCTGCGATCTGAATGAGCCTGATTTACCGACGAATCCCGCATTTCACGGGAGAAGGGGGTCGGCTTGCGAAGACATTCTGCATAGCTTTTAGCGAAATAGTTTAATCATAGAAGTATATACGCTTATCACTTCGGCGACAACATTTCCAGGGCTTTGAGAATGCCATCGGCTCCAGGATTGGTGCCAACCGGAGAAAGATAACTCCATCGGATAATTCCCTCAGCATCCAAAACAAACAGAGCTCTTTCACTTCGACCTGCTTTTGCATCGTAGACGCCATATTTCCTGGCGATTTCACCTTTGGGTTCAAAATCTGCCAGCAGTCTGAAATGCAGATTCCTTGAATCGCTGAATGCGGCGTGGCACCATTTTCCATCCACAGAGATACCCAGAAGTTCGGCATTGTATTTTTTAAAATAGCCAAGCATTTCATTGTAAAGTGCCATCTGATCACTGCATACCGGACTCCAGTCTGCCGGATAAAACGCAATAATTACATTCTTGCCCCTGAGCTCATGTAGAGTAAACTTCTGATCGGGACGCGCATCCAATTCGAAATCGGGAGCGGGAATATTTATATCTATCATTTTATTTTTTTTTGAAATCCTTGTTAAGTTTAATTCAACAATTCAAAACCTGCCTTTTGAATATTATAATTTTGCAAAGATTGATCCAGTATTTTAAATTAAAACTATGCCGGAATACTAGAAAATACTTTTTTATATAGAAATACATTCTGCAGAAGGCATCCGTAAATATTTTGAAGAAGGCGGTGATCCCAACGAAGTGCGCGACGGGCTTGCTTGCAGAAATAAAACCAATGTTTTGAAATTGAAAGTCTGGACACACGTATACCAAAGATACCTACTTCCTTCAGGCTTCCTTATTGATTCATCCCATAATAGATGCTATCTCTTTCGTGTTTCAACCATTATTTCTTCGCCAAGCTATCCCAACGACATACGAACGACATACGAACGTGATACGAACGTGATACGAATCAGATAATAACCAGACAGGAATAAATACTTTGTAAGTATAGAACTGCGTCTGGTGGAATCGGGCAAACTTGAAAGATTCAATTTATTTCGAGAATAATTTTCCCACCTGAACTACCTTTTTCAAGCAATTGGTGTGCCTGAACCGCCTGCATCAATGGAAGTATGATACCAACCCTGGTCTTCAATTGACCCGCTTCTACCATCTCTGTGATTTTATCCAGGATATGGTAATCTCCTTTGGCGTGAGCAATCATCGAGTGGATACCGAATGCTTTTGCCATTTCCTCGTCGGGTGGCTGCACGGTTGACAATAACATGCCTCCTTTTTTTACCGTCGGGAATAATTTGTTTTGTGAAGGGCCGCCTACCAGATCGAGCACGACGTCGAAATCTTTAATCGAGTCTAAATAGTCCGGCTTTCTATAGTCTAACGCTTCGTCCGATTTTAATGAAAGAATAAAGTCAATGTCTTTACCGCTTCCAATACCAACAACATAGGCGTCGGCGTGTTTGGCCATCTGAACAGCCATAGCACCCACCCCCCCCGCAGCACCCACGATCGCAATTTTCTGACCAGGCTGAAGGTTTGCGTGTTCGAAAAGAAAACTATATGCAGTTATAGCAATAATTGGGAGCGAAGCAGCTTCAGCAAATGATATATTCTTTGGTTTAAGCGCTACTTCGTTTTCAGGGGCAGCCATGAATTCAGCATAACTTCCACCCGCAGTGAAGGAAGTCGCACAATACACTTCATCTCCAGGTTTGAACCGGGTAATCCGGCTTCCGATAGTTTCGATAATACCTGAAGCATCCCAGCCCAGTGTTTTTGGTAATGTAACAGGTATAGCTTTCTGTAAATACCCGGCTCGCATTTTTGCATCCACCGGATTTACACCAGCCGCCTTCATACGTATCAGCACTTCGTTTTCTTTGATGTCGGGTTTGGGAATATTCACCAGCTCAAGTGTTTCGGGCCCCCCAAATTTTTTAATCTGTATCGCTTTCATAAAATTCTATTTATTAAAGTTATCGATATTGACAGTAATTTATTACAAGCGCAGGATCCTAATTGTTGAGGATACTGCTATCTCGTACAATATATACAGATGAATGCGTTCTCAAATAAAAAGGCCAACTGTAAAAACAGACGGCCTCATTTAAAACAAATAATGCAATGGAAATATATAATTGTTGCCGTTAACGGTCAATTAACGTTTGTCAACAGATTCCATGCCCTATGAATAATTAATGTCAAATAATGTGCCTTTCGATTTTAAATTGCTGCCTCTGCCGTCAAACTCACGCCTGTATTGAGATTCGGATAGGAGATTTATTTTTATTTTGCCCGGATGCCGAATGAATCATTTCATTTTGAAAAAATATTTTCATTTTGAAATGAAATCTCATTCATGCAGTTTTTTATTTCATTTTCTAACTCCCACTATTATTTACTTCCAAACTGAAAAATTTTTTTCAAAATGGTAGTAAAATCCTGCGCCATATAACGGCAAAGACTAATACTTAAAATAATGAAAGCCTTGCTGGTATTGGCTTTTGGACGCATATCGTATTTCTGCCCGTGAAGTGGTACATTTTTAGTCTTACTAGCATAACCGTCCGGTTGTACAAATAATATTATTTCGTGCGATTGCTTTCTGAAGTTTCACTATCACAATTAACCATTGTGCTAATGAGCATATCCGTGCCTTTTCAGCATTCATTAGTAACCAACAATTATCGTAAACCATGAAATCATTAAAATTTTTTATTTTTTTCGCACTGATAAATTATACCAGCTTCGCAAACACCTACCCGGTTATTTCTGATACTATTGCAAAAAATTTAGATACCGGTATCATTATTTCTGCCGATACGCCTGCCAGCGCACCATTTGCATTCGGGGATTTTTCCTGGTTGAATGGTACCAGCAGGAAGACGAGCGCACCAGCATTTGATTCCAAATATTTTACGGGAGATGTGACTTTTGACTTTAACTATTCCCATTCCTACAATGATCCGATAGACAATACCGTAGTGGGATCTACGGCCCTGGCAAGGAATAATGAATTACAACTTTCCTTCCTCGGAGTCGGAGGCGATATTCATTATAACAATATACGCGGACGAATTATGATGCAGTTTGGAACCAGATCCACTGTTGTGCCACGTAATGACGGAAGTTCATATAAGGGCCAGTATGACCTGCAAACCATCTACAGATACATAAGCGAAGCATATGCCGGCTATCATTGGGATGTATGGCATGGAATCAACCTGGACGCGGGCATATTCATGTCTTACATCGGACTTTTCTCATACAATAATTTTGAGAACTGGGGATATCAGCCATCTTATACTTCGGATAATACACCCTGGTTTTTTAATGGGTTGCGATTGCAGACATTTCCAAGTGACAAACTGAAAATTGAACTCTGGCTCGTAAACGGCTGGCAGAGTTACGGCATGTTTAACCATTCACCGGGCGTAGGCGTTTCCATTTATTACAGACCGATAGAGAAGGAAGCTTTTGTATTTAATAATTATTATGGAAAAGACGATCAGGGTGCGCCAGGCAGGTATCGCTTTCATAGTGACAATAGTTATGAGCTTCGATATTTTAAGCGGCCGAACAGCAGTTTTATTACACAAGCTGCCTTCAGTATCACCGGTGACTTTGGTTTTGAAAATGGAGATGGTGTTGCTCCTTTTGGCACAAAATCAACCGCAACTTCCCAAGGTCTGCCTTCGCAGAATTTCATCAGCGGTATGATCTATAACAGACTGTGGTTTGGAGAACATGTTGCCTGGACTGTTGGAGGCGGTTATATGCACAATCCAGGACAATACCTGGTGCTTGCTCCTACCGGATATGCAGATACGTTATACCAACATCAAACCGGGCCGGGCTCCACATTTGATGCCTGGGACTGTTCTACAAATATTCAGTACATGCCAACCCAGAATATGACCATCGGATTGGAATTTGTTCACAGGGCAATCGTAAACATCGGAGCGGCGCCCGGCACACCACAACTAGCCGGATATTTTGCCGGTAAGGGAGGTGTAACATCACCAACAGGATATGCAAATACAGGAACATATACTTACAGTTCCAGTGGTGCATCCATTGCTCCGCCTCTGAACAGTTGGGGAGGATGGCAACCGGACATGGTGAATTCGGAGTCAAGGATCATACTTTCCTTCCTGGTCAGATTTTAAAAAATGTCCAATGCAAACAGGTAAAATGATAAATGCCAAAGTTTTCCCTTTGACAAAAGTTTCAAACGATAATCCGATTGATATCATGGTCAGGGATTTACTATCTGAAAAACTGGGAATCGATTTTCATTCCATTGACGAGGGCACCTCTCTCGCCGATGATCTGGATATTGATTCCCTTGATCTGATTGAAACAGTAGCGGAAATCGAAAAAAGATTCAGAATCAAAATAAGCGACGAGGAAACTGAAAAGTTAAGAACAGTTGGAAATATTATTCATCTAATAAAACTTAAAATCTAAATAAAATGTCCAGAAATATAGTAACAGGAATCATTTTGATATCTGTAATCCTGATAAATTTTGCATTCAGAACGCAGTACACGCAGTCTGGTAATTTTGAGAATCATGGAAATAATATTTACAGGATTTATGAAAGACAATCCTATCTGATTCTCGATACCGCGTCTTTTTATCTTTATTACAGATACGAAAGTGACGAAAAAGTTAAAGGAAAGGGTCTTGTGAAAGTGGGGAAGTATTTTTTCAGTAAAGATGCCGGTAGTCCGATTCTGGTTTTGACAACAGACAATTTAGAGAAAACCTTTCCGGACAATATTTCATTCCATTATGCAGTTGAGTCTCATTTCAGGACCGACCAGGAACTAATAGGTTATGATACCTATTGCAACTGCTATAAATTAAAGTATATATATAAACAGTCTCTAAAATAAACAGATCATGCATCATGGAAATGTGCTGGTTGTTGAAGATGATTCGAAAATCAGGCTTCTCCTGAAACGAATATTATCACTGGAAGGATACACTGCTTACGATGTGGCCGATTTAAGATCCGCCGCTAAAATGGTAAAAAATGAAAACATCGACGTAATCGTGTGTGATGTAAATCTGCCCGATGGCAACGGAATAGAATTTACCAAACGTATTAAAACATCTTCCGCAAACATTGAAATTATCATGCTTACAGCGTTTGGAAATATTCCGGATAGCGTGCAGGCCATGAGAAACGGGGCCTTTGATTATATTACAAAAGGAGATGATAATGAAAAATTAGTTCCGCTCGTTATGAACGCCATGGAGAAGGCCCGTCTTCAGCGGCGAGTGCAGCAACTAGAAGAACAGGCAAAAAAAGATTTTAGTTTCGACAGCATAATCGGGAAATCACAGATCATCGCTGAAACTATTTTGCAGGCAAAAAAAGTAGCATTAACAGATGCTACAGTCCTTCTGCTGGGCGAAACAGGTACCGGTAAAGAATTATTCGCAAGAGCCATTCACGGGGCAAGCCCCCGGGCTGTTTATCCATTTGTAGCTCTGAATTGCAGTGCATTTACCAAAGGGTTGCTGGAAAGTGAACTCTTTGGACATAAGGCCGGCGCATTCACCGGAGCGGTAAAAGATAAAAAAGGGCTTATTGAACTGGCGAATGATGGCACACTATTTCTGGATGAAATCGGTGAATTGCATATTGATTTGCAGGCGAAACTTTTACGCGTGCTTGAAAACAGTGAATTTATAAAAGTTGGAGATACAAAATCCACAACAATAAATGTGCGCATTATTGCGGCAACCAACTGCAGAATAGAAAATGACGTTAAGGAAGGTGAATTCCGAAAAGATCTTTTTTATCGGTTAAATACATTTACTATTGATCTGCCACCACTCCGTGATAGAAAACAGGATATTCCTCTTCTCGCAGACTATTTCCTCCGGATTTTTTCTTTAAAAACAAACCAGTCCATTCAGGGAATGAACAAGGACTTTCTTGAACACTTAAAAATGCACCAATGGAAAGGAAATATTCGTGAACTAAAAAATGTAATGGAAAGGGCGGTAATTCTCGCAAACAGCCCACAACTCACAATCGAGAATTTACCGGTAGAGTTACAAAATGTCTGCTATACAAGATTAACCAGTCATTCAACTCTTGATCTAAGCAATATGGAAAAAATGCATATTCAACGCGTCCTGAGTTACACCAAGGGAAATAAGGCTGAAACTGCAAAGCTTCTGAACATAGGATTAACGACCTTATATCGAAAAATTGAAGAATACGAATTGAATCAACCTAATTGGGTTAATCCTGATTTATAATACACAGGATTATATTGGGTCAGGATTCGCAAAACCTACGTAATCCCTTTTTGAGAATTGCAAGTTTTTTCGACGAATGGAATATATATTCGTTATACACTCGTAATACTACGATGAATGAAGAAAAAATACTGTAAAAAACTTGCATCTATAAAAACTAATTCAAATCTTTGTTGAGTCGTTCAGTGATACACAAAATAACGACTTCGATACGCCGCTCTCCAATATCAAGCTTTCTGATCTCCATCCTCTGAATTACGCGATATCTCCAACATCCCGATTTACCACAACGATCCGTAATTTATTATTCAACATACCCAAATCGTACAATTATGAAAGCAGTTTCTACCTTCGTTTCTCTGTTACTTATCATTACCACTTGTGCTACCAGTGCAGTTCTTTACCTGAACGAGAATTATAACCTTTCTGCAGCACTTACTATCGTTTGGATCATTGCACTGACTGTTTGGATTGGAAAGACAACTGGTTTACTTGATATTTTTATCCCCTCCAGACGTGCAGCGCAGAATGCGTAAGAATTGAATTTCCAAAATAAAAACCTTATCTCTTTTTATTTTTGGTGGGGATCCGGTCACATATAGTGTGCCATCCCTTTCAGTTAGTAAAGCGAAATCGGATTCCATGCGCCTGATCCGGGCCTGAAATCATTCTTCATACGCGTTCTGCAGAATATTCTTCCGTTAAATCTGAAGCATAAAGCGTCAGTTAAATTTCAGGCTCCATCTTTTACCAGATCATATCTTCCTCCAGGATTACACGTACCTGAATGGCGCTCCCCTCCCCGGAAAGTTCAATGCTGTACATCATCAAATTGCCGTGATATTCGATCCCTTCATTTCCCGTTACACAAATATGCGGTCACGAAAAAGGAAAAATGCAGAGTTTGTACAGAGCCTCTGTGAAATTTATTTTTCCACGAATGAGTAAGTTGATTTGAAAAAGTGGCCCTCCCAATACGTTAAGCGTTACGCGTAAGGCGTTCA
>DATHPV010000046.1:0-3617 GCA_035483495.1 Puia sp. | reverse complement strand
CTGCCAAAAATTGGCATGCAGATTAAAAAAGCCAAAAAGATGTTCGCGTCAGCGATGTCAAAACATAAATATGAAGGCAAATATTTTTATTGTTACTGCACTAAAAGTTCCCATTTCTCATTTGTAGTCGAAGAGGCACTGAACAACGATATCCATTTAGAAACTTCCTACGCTTATGATATTGAGATCATAAAAAAATTATACGCCAAAAAGAAACTGACCAAGGAGACTTATATAATATGCAACGGATTTAAACAAAAGCCTTATACCAGTCGAATTGCTTCCCTGCTGAATTCCGGTTTTAAAAATGTGGTTCCGATATTGGATAATAAGGATGAGTTGCAGCAATATAAGAAATCCGTAAAAGTTCCATTCAAACTGGGAATAAGGGTTGCCGCTGAAGAAGAACCGAATTTTCCATTTTATACTTCCCGTCTTGGCTTCAGACCCCGTGATGTACTTGAATTCTATGTTGATAAAATAGAAGGTAATGAAGATCGGTTCCAACTCAAAATGCTTCATATTTTCCTGAACAAAGGCATCAAGGACGACATTTATTATTGGAGTGAATTAAATAAAGTAATCAATCTGTACTGCCAGTTAAAAAAAATATGTCCCGAATTGGATTCCATCAATATCGGAGGTGGTTTTCCAATAAAACATTCTCTTGGTTTTGAATATGATTACCAGTTCATGATCAACGAAATTGTAGGGAATATTAAAAAAGCCTGCAAACGCAATCATGTTCCGATGCCCAATATATTTACTGAATTCGGAAGTTATACCGTGGGTGAGAGCATGGCACATATATACAGTGTGATCGGTCAGAAAATGCAAAATGATCGGGAAATCTGGTATATGATTGATTCGTCGTTTATTACGACCCTGCCCGATACATGGGGTATTGGTGAACGTTTTTTGATGCTTCCTATTAACAAATGGGACGTCGAATACCAGCGAGTGGTTTTGGGAGGTATCACTTGTGATAGTCACGATTATTATGATTCAGAAGAACATATCAATGAAGTCTTCCTTCCCAAACTAAATAATGGCGAACCTCTTTATCTTGGTTTTTTCCATACAGGCGCCTATCAGGACCAGATTAGCGGATATGGTGGTATTAAACATTGTCTGATTCCATCCCCTAAACACGTAATTATTAGTTACGACAAAAACGGAAAGCTGACTGATTGGTTGTACGCTAAAGAACAGACAGCTCAGAGTATGTTAAAGATCCTCGGATACAGGTAAAAAAAAGTCCCCTCTAAGATTAAAGGGGACTACAAACCAACACGGTTCATTCTTCATTCAATATATTAGGCAATGTTAATTTGCCTTGTACTTGGTTTTGATTCTTCTTTCTTAGGCAAAAGAAGTTTTAAAACGCCGTTTTCATATTTGGCCTGAATACCTTCAACAGCAACTTTTTCATCTAAAGAAAAACTGCGTTTGAATGATTTATATTCGAATTCGCGACGAATGGTTTTATAACCTTCCTGTGCAGGAGCCTCGTCCTTGGAATCGAAACTGATGGTTAACAGTCCTTCTTCAACATTGATTTTAAAATCTTCTTTTGTTCTTCCTGGCACATTCAACTCGAGATGAAAAGCTTCGGGAGTTTCATGAATGTTAGTTTGAGGAAAAGCAAATAATTCCTGTCCGAATGAACGAACTGCATTACCTGGGATCTCATTCAGAAAATCGCTGAACAGATTTCCAAAAGGCCTGTTGTTAACTTTTACGAATGTCATAGTTCTATTTTTTAGATGTTTTTTATTGAATATTCTCAACAGGACTGGTCAAACTGTATACCATTGGATTTTTTGCATAGGCGATAAGCCAATTTGGCGCTTTCGAACAATTTTGAACGACACAATAGCATGATAACCATTATTCTACATGAAAAGAAGTCGGAGTATAAACAAATCTGGCCATGAAGGACCTGCATAGATTTAATTACGAACCTTTTAATTAATTTTGTGTTCTTATAAAAAACGCAATCAATGTATCCCGAACAAATAGTTATACCGATGAAGGAAGAGCTGACCGAAAACGGTTTCAGCGAAATGACAACCCCTGAAGAAGTAATCAATCAATTGGAATCAAAAGGAACTACCCTGGTTGTAATCAATTCAGTATGTGGGTGTTCTGCGGGCACAGCCAGACCTGGCGTTTTAATGGCTGTTCATAACACTAAAAAGAAACCCGATCATTTAGCTACAAGCTTTGCCGGTTTTGATGTGGAAGCAGTTCGAACGCTTAGAGAAAAGCTGTTGCCATATCCACCGTCATCACCCGCGGTAGCATTATTCAAAGACGGAGAACTCGTTCATATGATAGAGCGCCATCACATAGAAGGCAGATCCGCTCAAATGATTGCTCACAATCTGATAGCAGCATTTGATGAATATTGTTAATAAATAAGATATTTTCTTACATAATTCCCGCATAAACTGAAGGATGTAGACGTTATTTCTACATCCTTTATTTATGAAATCCAATCAAAAGACCCGTTCACAATTAGAGCCTTCAACAAATCTAAGGGCACATAATAATTCTGCACTTACGGCCCTGGCAATAAGCAAAAAACTACTGGAAATAAAACGGATTTCAGGTGCCGGCGAGATGACTGAACTGAACATGGCACTCTGGAAGCATTTAAAGTAATCTTTTCATCTCTATACTCAGTCGGGTGGGAATCGTTTATGATCTGCTAAACACTATTTGACATAATATAAATTATAAGATATAATCTATTGTGAATTTGACTGTCAAACGTCATATCTAAGCAAATTCTGAATCATCTTAAAGCGCCTTATTAATTGAAATCCAGGCCTTTGCGGATGTTAATGGAAAATATTGATGAACAGAATATAAATCAGATTCCAAGTTATCGAAAACATCGGCAAATTAAGATGAAAGATTTTATATCAGAATCTTAAACGACCCCCGTAATTATTCAATATAATAACCTGGTTTTAATTGTGTTTTTTACATCCTTCAACAACCCAATGGCTTGAGCTGACAGATTCTTATCAACGTCCAGCACCACATAACCAATCTCATCATTCGTCTTCAGATATTGCGCAAGAATATTGATATGATGACTGGATAATTTGGTATTAATTTCTGACAATACGCCCGGGACATTATTATGAATATGCAGAATTCTGTGGGTATCGGGATGCTGCGGCAAACTAAGCTCAGGAATGGTATGAGATCCGGTGGAAATACCCATTTCGAGATATTGATATAACTTATTACTTACATCATCACCGATATTTTCCTGTGCTTCTTCAGTAGATCCGCCAATATGAGGCGTAAGTAAAACGTTTGAAAGATGTTGAAGTGGCGTTGTGAACTTGTCTCCGTTTTTCTCAGGTTCTAACGGGTATACATCCACGCCTGCACCTGAGATATGACCCTCTTCCAGAGCTTTGGAAAGCGCTTCCAAATCAACAACTTCACCCCTGGCATAGTTAAGCAGAATTGCACCTTTTTTAAATTGCCTGATGACTGTTTTACTGATCATCATCTTCGTTTGTTCTGTGTCCGGCACGTGGATGGTAACAATATCTGATACTGATACGAGCTCCTTAACAGAATTTTTAGCCACG
>DATHPV010000045.1:0-8157 GCA_035483495.1 Puia sp. | reverse complement strand
AGCGCACGTTATACTTTTAATGCGGCAGGCAAGCTAATTGATCAGGTATTTATTTCAAGTACGGAACTGAGTACGGGCTGGGTATATCCCTATTATCCTTTTGAAACCAGTTTTGAATACGATGGAAACAACCATGCGACTCAGATCAAAACTAATCTGCTCGAAAATTCGGATGGTAGTGCAGACGATACCATGCAAATCGCGCGTGATATTTCTATCAATTCACCTATGAATGATCTTGCTACCTTCACTTTAAGAAATCTAAGCTGGCTCATCACAATTGAAAGCCTGGAAATATTTCCTTATGGCTCGCTTCCCCAATATGCTTATTCAAACCGGGAGATTCCTCTCAAGTCTACATATGAAACCAGGCAGGCAAATAGTTATAAAAGCACTTACCAAAATTCTTATGATACGAATGGTTTGTTAATTAAATCATCTGTTACAACGGTCGAATATAATAACACTTCTGGTCAATCATTTTACACCAACGAGGTTCGATATTATACTTATCAAAAAGTCACAAAATAAATTCGATATCGACCTGCGGATCAATACTTCTGCAATAAGCACGTTATTCATAAATACTCGCAGTGAAAAGAATTCTTGCGAATAAACTCCAAGACGGAGTAAAATCAACATTCACAAGAGATTTATCAGTAGAGCTGGCTACAAAAGCCTCCACTGCCTCAAGATACCTACCAAGTTCAAGGTTCTCCCATTCATCATTATTATTATAAAAGCGTTTAATAAACGCCTCCAAAAAAATTAGAAACCCTTCTTTTGTATTTGCATTTTCAATCAATTCGTTCATAACTAAATTTATAATTTAAATTTCTTCGCTGAGAACCTGTAATATTTTTAACTAAGCAACAATATTTTTCCAGAATAATATATTCATCAAACCCAATCTTTAGCAACGTAAACGTTGCAAATCTTGAAAGTAATCGTATTTAACGGCCATATCAGCCTTGAAATTAGAGTTTTTCAAAACAATCCTGCTCAAGATTATCAGAAATTAAAAGTACTTAGCGTTTTAGATAAAACATTGAAAAATTGAAACGGTTCGTTTCTTCACCTAGCTTTCAGCCATCAGGAAAATAGTTTGAAAAATTAAATATTGATGCAATGACGAAATATGATAGTCAGATTTAAATTAAGTTTATGGAAGCCGCCGCAATTTTCAGTTCAGAAAAAGGGTTGGTAAATCTGTTCTATAAGTTTACCAATTCCTACGATAAATTATGTTTGTCTAGTAAGGATAACGACACCGCCTATTTCGAAAACAAAGAAAGTGGCAAGAATGAAATATTTCTTCATTATGTATTGGATGATGTCGAATATGAGTTTAGTTATAATTTTTCCGAAGAGGATGTTGAGGAAATTAGAAAATATTTTAAAGGTTATCCGATTTATTTGTTTTATATTTCTTATCGAGGCAATTTATTTTTAGAGGAATTCTTTCAATCGTTCGTCTATTTCTTGGAACAGCAAGAAGATTTCAGACTAGTCAAAGTTCTTTTACATCATCCTTTTGACGGATTAATACCTATTTAGAGTCGCCAAGAGACCGGGAATTATTTTGTTGTATCATTTCATTCCGGGTCGATGTTTTTTAGAAATTGAAAGAGGAATTGAAGTTTAAAGTTGATGAAAATTTCACTTTTAGAGAAATTTTTACAATTGAATTAGATTTTAGACTATAGTAAATTCGCGTAACATGTTTTCATTAGAACAAATTAATGGTCTCCATCTTCCCGAGAAGACTTTCTGCTAAACGTTTGACGATGGGCCAGGTGAGACATCGGGCGACGGACCGGGCCCAAAAACGCTTCCGCTTGCGAATTATTTAAGGGAAGAAAACATTCCTGCTACTTTTTTCTGCGTTGGAAAGTTCATCAAACAATATCCAGTCATCTTATCTGAAATATACCAACTAGGTCATTTTATAGGTAACCATACCTATCATCACCCAGATATGAAAGCTTTATTTGAAAATGGTCAAAAGGCCGCCTGCCTTGAAGAAATAAAATCTACAGATGATCTGATTAGAAACATCATTCCGATAAAGCCAATTTATTTCCGGGCTCCTTATGGTCAGTGGACGCCTGCAATGTCAGATTTCTTTAATAAGGAATTTGCTATGTCCCATACTTATGTTGGGCCTTTTTATTGGGAAGTGAATGGCAACGACTATTCCTTTTGGGACAGGCACCTGTCGGCGGAAGAATGCGCTGCTGCTTATTTAATTGAAATTGAAAAAGTCAACCGTGGACTATTTCTGATGCATGATTCAACGTCGGACATTGAAAATATGAGGCTGAATAACAGAACCTATGAAACGGTAAAATTGCTTGTCCCCGTTTTAAAAGAAAGGGGATTTAAATTTGTGGGAATTGATAAACTATAGGGTTAGACGGCTGAGACCTTTTTCTAAGGCAACACGAAGATTTTAGAATCCTGTTTGAGCTTCCATTTACTTGAATTTTTCCAGATGGCTGAGTTCTTTTTCCAAGGCATCAAACTCCTTTTCGAAGAACAGCCCAAACAGCTGCTGGACCTTTTTCGTATCGTCCGGCAAATAGATCTCCACCCACTTGACGGTTTTGCCATTCACTCTTTTGTTGTGGTTGTATCCCACCAGGTAGCCATAGTTGCTCCGGTCTCCCGACATCGAAACCCACAGTTCTTTCACTCCTTTGGGATACCTAACCATTATGGTCGGTGAACTTTTCTGGGTTGTATTGGCCTTGTCGATCTCGTCCAGCCATGGATAATGATCCAATATTTTAATGAGTCCCGAATAATCGATCGCACCTTTATCTTCTGATTTGTCGAACTCTGCTCCGCCGTGTTGGATGTTGAGTTGGAATTCGGGGGAGGGTTGGTCTAGATGGAGAAGTATGATGAGGATGAGGAGGCGCATATACGAATCTAATCAGAAAAGCTAAATTCATCTGCTGTTTTAAATTCCCGGGTTTCGCTTTTCAGTAATAGTATTTCGCCTGTCACGGATCCCGTCTCCAGGTATAATTGCTGACCATTCTGAACGGACTGAAATTCATCCGGATCCATTTCGATATAAACATTTTCTTTGTCCGGGTAAAAGATCAGGCATTTATTAAAAACCGGATCCTCATATTTCCTTGCAAAGAAAATGAAGCAGATTTTCTCATTTGCCTTTAGCTCTTTGACCAGTGGCAGAATCAGACGCCTGAAATCCTTGATCAGGAAAATCAAAAATATCGTTCCGAAGACCGCTGCGAATATTTCATAGACGTGTATATAGTCCAGTCGTGAAAGCTCCTCATATATGACCGGATGTTCACGGTATTGCGGCAGGAGTTTGTAATACACATATATCAATCCCAGGAAAAGCGGAATGTATAACTTGAGTAGAGTGAACCAGGCTTTGTCCTTGAGTTGCTGGATGACCTGCAGGTCCCGGGTGCTAAGAGGTTGTGTAGTTTGCGCGTTGGTCAAGGGTTAATTGTTCGAATATTTAGAAGAACGAATATAAATTAGAATTTGATACCGGCTCCTTTTTGAGGAATGGCCACGGGTCGGTGAACCCACCTCAAAATACCGCTAAAAGTACGCGTTTTGCGTACTTTTAGATAGTACTCTCACACTCCAGGAATAGAAAGGAGGAAAGTCATTTATCTTTAATTTTCAAGGTGGTTTGACCGATGCTGCGAAATCTGACTTCCATTTTAATAATCTCTTTAATATTTGCCAGTTGCAATAACAGGATAGGAATTGGCGATAATTATAAGGATTTGCCGGCTGCAACTGTTTCATATTCTGATTCGCTCATCATCGATTCATTAATGAATTATTGCTACCATCTATCCTATCATAATAAAGGTAATTTTCGGTCCAGGGCACAGCGTTTTTTTTGAGATACAACACACAGGTATATTTGTTTTCAGCACTTCATAATCTTACTGGTGTTGATCCTGAAACCGGGAAATTAATTAAAGACTTATCTAATAGACCCGATGACATTTGGGTTTGGCAATCCTTTAATGATCGACCCGATTGGTGGATGAACTACAAGTTATATAAAAATCAAAACGTGCTTTTTATTGGTGGAAGCAAAGATGCGACTAGCAATATTTACGATATTGGAGCTTATAATGTAAATGACAGCGCTTCCAAACCAAAATATATTCTAGATTACGATACTACATGGGCTTCTGAAGATATTTCCATAGGAGATACTATATTTTACTTTGCATACCCTTTGATTGGAAACCAACAATCTAAAATACCCAGATTGTTTATCGGTAAAATAAAAACAACCCCATCTCCGAAGAACCTCTTTATTACTTCTGACATATTCAGCAGGCCGGGTAGTTCCGGTGCTCCCGTGTTCAGATTATCCCATCATAAATCCTATCTAGTAGGCGTAATCGCCAGAGGTAATCCTACAGAAAATATTGTTTACATAACACCTTTTAAAGAAGGTCTTACTATTTTGAAATTGTAGCCGTAGAAGGATTTTATGATCATTGGCTGAGACCATTTTCCAGGGCATCAGCGTCCTTTCCTGGGAGAACGGCCGGGCAGTTGGTGCATCCACCTCAAAGCACCTCAAAAAGTACGCGTTTTGCGAACTTTTATCTCGGAAACCGGACAGGACTCGAATATTGCAACCTAAACACAGGCTGGTAGCGGGTTTCAGAACTTAAAACTATTCAGGGGGAATTTATGAATGGGCGATTCCGAATTAGCATATATTTTTACGTATATTAAATAGTGTCTGTTGAGAGTTATGGTGTTATGTATATCCTGTAGCCATTCGTAAAATATTGGTCAGAGTCAAAATATTGAAGTCCTGTTATAAGTGTAGAATCCTGAATAAATGAGTAAATCGGGTTGACGCATCTTTCGTCACCAGTTATTTGTGGGGAAATAATATTTGAAACTGAAACAGATTTATTTAGCGCAGGAAGATAAATAGTCCAGTCATATCCAGGAAAAATGCCGTTGTCGGGGTAATTATCATCAACAAAAACGATGGTGGTGTCATTCGAAATTGCATACCGTCCGTTTGCATATCCTCCATTTACTGAAGGATTGGTAATAATAAATGTATCGACGAGATGCCGGTAGTTGTCGTTGGCTTTATATCGCCTGATGACAAAATGATCAATGTCACTTTCCTGAAATCCTACAAATACAGTCAGTATGCTATTAGGGGCGCACGGGAAATTTTTGCAATTAGGAAAAAGACAAATTACAGTAAATAAACAAATAGAATTGATTGACTCTTTAAGCCTCAAAAGAATATTAATAAAAATGTTATCCATTTTGATTTGAACATACAAAAGATAGATTTAAAAAGAAGTTAAGATGAGCTCATAAGCGTAAATCCAGAAAAAAATAACAAATCCAACTAAGGGTTTTCTCTTAGCTATATTGTACCCTAAAAAAGGAGTATTATAATCCTCTCGAAAGATATTATTTACAATTTTGTAAGTTCGTACCCTAATGGAAAACGTAGAAATTTATTGCCCTAAATGCCATTGGGAACCTGATGGAAAACCATATTGGCGTTGCACCTGCGGTACAAAATGGGACACGTTTTCTACCGGTGCCCGTTGTCCTGGCTGTCAAAAGGTTTGGGGATATACGGCATGCCCCAAATCCGGTGGCGGCTGCGGTTCGCGCAGTCCTCATTTAGACTGGTATCATGGATTGACAAATATTTTCGACAAACTAACAGAGGAAATCAACGAAG
The DNA here is from genome assembly GCA_035483495.1 of Puia sp. Taxonomy (GTDB): domain Bacteria; phylum Bacteroidota; class Bacteroidia; order Chitinophagales; family Chitinophagaceae; genus Puia. The sequence goes on along the minus strand of DATHPV010000045.1, from coordinate 2,411 downwards.
AAGTTTTAATAGAAAAATAGTCCTTTTGCAAGATTTATCTATTGAGCTTTGATGCCTTCAACATATTCTCAATTTTTTTCTAACTAACCTCACTAAATAAAATCTAAGCGAACTAAACAAAACAGATATTAAAAAGCATAAAACAAATCTCGAGCTGAACCATCCGGAACGTCTTACTCAATTCTCAATGTAACAACGGGATTAGCTATTGCAGCCCTGATCGTTTGGTAGCTTACTGTCAGAAAAGCAATTAGCATTGTGATAATACCCGCTGATAAAAAAACCCAGACACTTATATTGGTTTTATATGCATATCCCCGCAGCCATTGATTCATCACATACCAGGAAACAGGAAAAGCAATCAGCAGAGAAATAATTACGAGTTTCAGGAATTCTTTGGCGAGTAAAACAACGATACCCGTTTCACCTGCACCCAACACTTTGCGCACGCCGATTTCTCTGGCACGCCGCTGAGTGGCGAAAGCAGCCAGGCCGAACAAACCGAGACAGGAAATCATGATAGATAAAACGGAGAATATATTGAAGAGTTTACCCATTTTCGATTCAGCCCTGTACAGTTGATCGAGGTCCTGATCAACAAAACCATACGAAAAAGGATTATTGCCGTAGATCTCTTGAAAGGAATTCTGCAAAGATGCCAGCGTCTTTTTTATATTGCCGGCTTCGGTCCGGATTACGAGAAAGTTTCCGGAACTCCGATACCGAATGATTAAAGGTTCAATGGGTTGGTGTGCCGGTCTGATATTAAAATCTTTCACGACGCCAATGATCATCCCCTCATGCCCTCTGAAACTGATTATCTTTCCAACCGCTTCGACTGGATCCATCTGCATCATTTTAACGGCCGTTTCATTTACAACATATTCACTGTCGCTTCCATTGAATTCACCCGAATAAAACCGGCCTGCCAGCATTTTCATTCCAAATGTTCTAATAAAATTTTCATCCACGTTCAGCCATTGAGCAATGACTAGGTTTCCGTCTTTCATTCCACGCCATGTGAATGGCGCTTCTGTTTCCAGGTTTGTTGGCAAATCACCGGTGATCGTATAGTCTCCAATTTGCGATGACTGGCTGAGGGAGATTCTTAATGCATCGAAATTATTTTTCTGATCACCCGATTCAGGAATGGTAACGTATAATAAGTTTTCCCGGTTAAATCCAATATCGCGATTATGCAAATAATGTATCTGATTATAAACAACCGCCGTACTTATCATGAGAATAACTGAAATGGAAAACTGGAGTACGACTAATCCATTCCTTAAAAAATTGCCTCCGCCTTTAATGATTTGAACGCCTTTCAACACTTTGATTGCATTGAAAGAAGAAATATAAAAAGCGGGATACACGCCGGCCAGAAATCCTACGAGTATTGTTGTGCCCAATAATTTTCCAATAAGCGTGGTGTCAAGCAGGTTCAGGGTTATGGATTTAGAAGATATCTCATTAAATAACGGCAGTGCGAAATAAACGATTAATAAAGCCAGAATCAGTGAGATGAAGGATAGCAATATCGATTCCCCGATGAATTGCGAAATCAGTTGCATTCTCAATGCTCCTACAGTTTTGCGCAGCCCCACCTCCTTTGCCCTGGTACCTGACAGCGCCGTAGCCAGGTTCATAAAGTTGATGCAGGCAATGAAAACAATAAATATAGCCACCAACATGAATATTCGCACATATTGATAATTACCCTGGCCATCCACATCGTTTCTGAAATGGGAATGCAGGTGAATATCGGTCAGGGGCTGCACAAAAATCGATGCAGCAACCGCCTGGGTATGTACAATGGCCTTGTTCCTCATCTCGTTCAGTTGCCTTTCCATTTTATGCACGAATGCGACATCCGGATTAATCCGATCAGTCAGCTGAAAATAAGTATAGCAGTCAAAATATCTCCAGGGTTGCGGATGTTCAATCCGCCGGTCCCAGTTTTCAATCGGCAGCAACAGATCAAACTGAAGATGCGAGTTAGAAGGAATGTTTTTCAGTATCCCTGTTACCAGAAGTGCGTTACTATCGATTTCAATCGTTTTACCCATTGCCTGTTCAGGACTTCCAAAATATTTGCTCGCTGTCGCTTCAGTCAATACAACACTGTTTGGCATCGTTAAGGCAATTGCTGCATTTCCCTTTAACAATAGATAATTAAAAATCCGTAGGAAATTACTGTCGGCATAATACATATGTTTTTCATCGAATTTGCGATTGCCTACTGTGATAATATTTTGAAATGGAATAAGGCGGGTTGTATTTTTTATACCTGTGATATCCCGCTTGATAGCTCCCGCGAAAGCCGAAGGCACTTGTGCCGATACAATATCCCTGACCTGGCCTGTCAGTCTGAAAGTCCTTTCAGCATTGGGATTAAATTTATCATAGCTTAA
>DATHPV010000044.1:0-3515 GCA_035483495.1 Puia sp. | reverse complement strand
TTTCTTCAAAATCTTTTCTATTGCCAAGGCACATTCGTTGTGGTTAGTTAATTCCGCCTGCAATGGAAAAACCGCGGCCTCTGTTTCTTCCAACTCCTTCGCAAAATCTGCAAGCGCAGGGGCATTTCGGTCGATTATGCATACAATGGCCTTTTCAGATGTCAGACTTCTTGCGATGCTTTTCCCAATCCCACTGGCAGCACCCGTAACGACAATTACTTTATCCAAAAGATGAAGATCCACGGAAAAGATTTAGATTATACTAAATTACGGATATTGTATTCGACCAAAGAGAAAACAATAAGTTTGCAATACTTAAATACGATTGTAATGAAATTCCTGCCCGTCATTATTTTACTATTTTGTTTTTCCGCTAATGCCCAGGTAAACATTATCCCTCAACCTGTTTCCGTAAAAATGCCTGATGCAACAGGAGGTTTCAATTTTAGTCCGGACACAAAAATTGTTTTGGAAGGAAGCGGACTTGAAAATTCAGTTCAGTTTTTTAATGCGTACTTAAAGGAATTTTATGGATTTAGTTTGGAGACGGCAGCAAAGGCAAAGGGGAGTAACAACCTTATTTTAAATTTTGAGAGACTGGATGATTCTATTCCGGGGGCTTACAACTTGTCCATCGATCAGAAAGGAATTTATATTGCCGGTGACAATGAAACAGGTGTTTTCTACGGTATACAAACACTTATCCAATTGTTGCCATTGCCAGCAGGTGAGCAGAAACTTTCTGTTCCATATGTCCAGATCAGCGATAGGCCCCGGTTTGCTTACCGCGGTATGATGCTGGATGTGGGTCGTCATTTTATGCCGGTGCCTTTTGTAAAAAAATTTATTGACTACCTCGCTTTGCACAAAATGAATGAGTTTCACTGGCATCTGACGGAAGATCAGGGCTGGCGAATTGAGATAAAAAAATATCCACGACTAACAGAAGTGGGAGCCTGGAGGGATGGAACAGTAATCGGTAAAAGACCATGGCGTACAAATGACAATATACGTTATGGCGGTTTTTATACCCAGGAAGATATCAAAGACGTCGTGACTTATGCATCCAAACGATATATTAACATTATTCCGGAGATTGAAATGCCGGGACATGGTAGTGCAGCCATTGCAGCTTATCCCTGGTTAAGCTGTTTTCCGGATGAAAAAACAAATATCCCCGACAGCATGCTTTCAGATGAGGGGAAAAAAGCCAAAGGCAAACTGGTGTATGAGAGATGGGGTGTGGCAGAGGACGTTTTCTGTGCAGGTAAAGACAGTGTGTTTCAATTCCTGCAGGATGTGATAGATGAAGTTTCGCCTTTATTTCCCTCCAAATACATCCATATCGGTGGCGATGAGTGTCCCAAAACAAACTGGAAAAGATGCACCCTCTGCCAAAAACGTATTCACGATCTCGGGTTGAAAGATGAACATGAACTTCAGAGTTATTTCATTCAGCGCATGGAAAAATATGTTAACGGCAAAGGGAAAACTCTTATTGGTTGGGATGAGATTCTTGAAGGAGGACTTGCACCAAACGCAGTGGTCATGAGCTGGCGGGGAGAAAAAGGCGGTATAGAAGCTGCCAGGCAAAAGCATACGGTAATCATGACACCGACAACCTATGTCTATTTCGATTATTCACAATCCAAACATGATGATTCGTTGGTTATCGGAGGTTATCTTCCGCTCGAAAAGGTATACAAATACGAGCCGATCCCTGCTGAATTATCGGATGTTGATGGCCGTTATATTGTCGGCGCCCAGGCAAATGTCTGGACTGAATATATGCCCTATCCGTCGAAAATTGAATACATGATATTTCCCAGAATGGATGCGCTAAGCGAAGTAGTATGGAGCCCGAAATCCGCCAGAAACTGGGAAGATTTTAAAAGAAAACTGCCATATCAGTTAAAACGTTACGATCTCTGGAAGACACATTATTTTAGCAATGCCAGTGAATATGACCAGCATTAATTCGAAATTCAAGCACGTCAGCTATCTGTGGGATGAAAAAAAAGCAGCCCAGCTTGCAGGAGACGAAGTGGCTCTCCTGGTATATCGTTCCAATCTTCTTGGCGAAGACCTCCGTCTTACAAATTACGGCGGAGGTAATACTTCCTGTAAAACAATTGCTCCAGATCCTATAACCTGCGAAAAAAAAGAAGTGATGTGGGTGAAAGGGTCCGGGGGTGACCTGGGCACACTTAAAAGACAGGACCTCGCGGCATTGTATATCGACCGGATGTTGGGTTTGAAGAATATTTATCGAGGAATTGACGATGAAGACAGGATGGTCGGCCTTTTTAATTATTGCCTTTACGATCTGGATTCAAAAGCACCATCTATTGATACGGCGCTGCATGCTTTTCTTCCGTTTACTCATATCGATCACTTACATCCGGACGCTGCAATTGCCATTGCTGCATCGAAAGACGGAAAAAAAATAACGAATGAGTTGTTCAATGGTAAAATTGGATGGGTTGAATGGCAACGACCAGGATTTGATCTGGGATTGAAACTAAAAGAATGCCTGGATGCAAATCCCGGTATTCGTGGTATTATGTTAGGGTCACACGGTTTATTTACATGGGGCGAAACTGCTCATGCCAGTTACATCAACACCCTTGAAGTTATTGAGACCTGCGCCGATTATTTAGACAAACATTTTGGGGAAATTAAAAAACCATTTGGTGGCGCAAAAGTAAAAGCCTTGCCAAAAAAAGAACGCCTGCAAAGGGCTGCTGAGCTGGTGCCTCTGTTAAGAGGATTTTGTTCGTCTGAAAAAAGAATGATTGGACATTTCACCGACGATGAACGTGTTCTTGAATTCATAGATTCTTGTGACCTGGAAAGACTTGCTCCCATGGGTACGAGTTGTCCTGATCATTTCCTTAGAACGAAGATAAGTCCGCTCGTATTGAATTTAGACTCCAATGAAGATTTGTCTGACACAGCTAAAATTCGTGATATACTCAGGCCCCAGTTTGAGTCCTATCGTAAAATGTATGGGGAATATTATCATTCCTGCAAACATGATGATAGTCCTCCGATGCGGGATCCCAATCCTGTAGTGATTCTTTATCCGGGTGTGGGCATGTTCACGTTTGCCAAAGACAAACAAACAGCCAGAGTAGCATCGGAATTTTATATCAATGCCATCAATGTGATGAAAGGATCTGAAGCCATTTCATCTTATACTTCTTTGCCCCGACAGGAGGCATTTAATATTGAATACTGGCTGCTTGAAGAGGCAAAACTGCAGAGGATGCCCAAACCCAAATCTTTGTCCGGGAAAGTTGCTTTGATAACAGGTAGTGCCGGAGGTATCGGAAAGGCCATTGCGAAATTATTTGCAGAAGAGGGTGCCTGCATTATTGTCAATGACAACGACAATGAAAGATTAGAAAAAGCCAACAAAGAGTTCCAACAGTATTTCGGAAAGGATAAATTTATTGTCGGGAAATTAGACGTAACAGATGGGCAAACGATTCGTGATATTTTTTTATCAGCCT
>DATHPV010000043.1:0-4198 GCA_035483495.1 Puia sp. | reverse complement strand
AGTTCGAAACATCCTATTTTTTGATTCATGGCGCCTGTAAATGAACCTTTTTCATGTCCAAACAACTCGCTGGCTGCTAATTCCTTCGACAAAGCGCCGCAATCAATAGCTATAAATGTTTTGCTGCTTCGTTTGCTTCGTTTATGGATTTCAAATGCAATCGACTCTTTACCGCATCCTGTTTCGCCATATATTATGACGCTATAACTGGTTGGAGCCACCAACGCAACTTGTTTTAAAATTTTTCTGAATGCCTCAGAGTCGCCAAAAATATATTTTCCGGAATAAGTAACTCCTTTATTTTCCGGCGAAGATTTTTCAACAATTTCTGATCCTGAATTGGATGGCTGTAAATTCTTATTCCTTTCACTGTGTTCTATTGCCAGCTGAATCGTATGCATGATTTCATCTGGTAATAGCGGTTTCGTAATATAATCATAAGCGCCCATTTTCATGACTTTCACGGCGGTGCGCATATCGCTGTATCCGGTGATGATAATAACCGGGACGTCGGGATATTTCGTTTTAATGTTAGTCAATAATTCCATTGCGTCCATATCACCCAAACGATAATCACACATTACAAGATTAGGTTCGTTGGATTCGAGCCAGACAAGCGCCTTCTTACCAGTGTACATTTCGATTACTTCATATCCGCGACGTGTGAGAAATCTGTTCAGAAGCAGGCAAATGTCTCTGTCATCGTCAATTACAAGAATTTTTTTCATAAACATTTAATTAGTAATTCAGAAATTTTGGTGTGAATTATTATAAAAACAAAGCCCTCATTTGTGCTACCGGAATATTTAACTGATCTCTGTATTTTGCAATTGTTCTACGTGCCACAATATAACCTTCCCGGGAGAGGATATCTGCCAGTTGCTGATCAGTATATGGTTTCTTCTTGTCTTCTTTCTGCACCAGATCTTCCACTATTCTTTGGATCACTTTGTTGCTCGTTATTGTCCCTTCTTTATTTGACAGGCCCTCCGTAAATAAATCTTTAAGCAGAATTAATCCAAATGGTGTGTCTGCATATTTGTTACATGTAATTCTGGACACAGTTGAAATATCCAGATTTACAATCTCTGCAATATTCTTTAACACCATTGGTTTTAGCTGCATCGTATCTCCTCCGCCTTTGAAATAATCCGTTTGAAATTGGACAATTGCCCTGATTACCTTGAGCATATTTGTTTCCCGCTCCCGAATCGCTTTAATGAACCATTGTGCCGAAGCCAGTTTACTACGCAGATACATACGGGTTCCACGGTCAGTCGTTTTATCATTATCCATTTGTTGAACTGTTTCCGCCCATGCCTGATTAACATGCAACGAAGCAGAGCGCTGCCTTGCCAGTGAAACAAAAACTTCATCTGCCTCTACCGTTATGATGAAATCGGGGAAAATGGAATTATTTGTATGTGTTATATTCTCCGTACCTGCAAACGGTCTTGATTTCAGCGATGCCAATAGTTGCAAAACATCTTTAAGCTCGCCGTCGCGCATTTTCATCTCCCTTCTTATCTTTTCAATATTGGAAGCGTGCAGGTCATCGAAATGGTCCCTGACTAATTTAATGGCGGATAAACAATTCTCAGATTTTGTGTTTAATTTTTCAAGTTGCAAAAGAAAAAACTCACCGGAATTCCTGGAACCGCATCCTATCGGATCCAGCTCCTGTATATTTTTCAATACGGGTTCCAGATCTGCCGAATGCACCCAGATGTTTTGTTTGAAAGAAATTTCCTCAGCTATGGATTCCAGATCATTCGTTAAAAATCCGCTTTCGTCCAGAGAATCTATTATGAAGTCAGCGATCTTATATTTTGTTTCATCCAGATCTGCGAAGCGATATTGTTTTTTCAATTCCTGCCTGAAATCAAGCGTTTCGGCGATCTGGCGGTCAGGCATCTTGTCGGCCGGTAAATAGTTTTCATATTCAGTTTTGTAGTCAGGGATATCATCATATCCGTATTCTTCCCAATTCTGAAAATCCTGAACAGTTTCCTTTGAAAATTTATCATTCAGGGCATCATCAGAGTTGTTGCTCTCTTCCAGGGCCGGATTTTCGTTGATTTCATCTTCAATTCTTTGTTCAAGAGACATAGAATCAAGATGAAGAAGATTTAAAAGAGCAATATGATGAGGCAGAATCTTATGCTGTTGCTTTTGCGACTGAAGCAGGTTGATCATGCGATTATCTTTGATTAGCCTTTTAAAATCAAATAAAACACCAGAAATTCTCCCCTTAATTTACCCCTTTTTTGTTTAAAAATTGAATTTTTGGGGAATTAATTACTCATACTGTGGAATTTGGGATTGACTTTCAGGCTGATTTAAGGCCTTAATGAAAGGGCAGGGTATTTTAAAGTAGTTAACTTCGGGTAATTTTATTTTATGGATTCACACGAAACGATAGGCACACTAATCGATAAGTCGAAAGATTTTCTGGAGACTAAGATTGAACTTGCCAGATTAAAGACCATTAGCAAATCAGCTGATATTCTGTCTACAGTTGTGGTGATGGTTTCTATGTTATTTATTGGAACTCTGGTGATTATACTTTTAAGTGTCGGCCTGGCACTTTTTCTGGGAAATCTGATGGGATCCTATCACTATGGTTTTTTTGCAGTTGGCGGTTTTTACGCCATTGTATTACTGGTATTATATAGTCAACGGCACAGATGGATCAAAACGCCTGTTTCCAGGGAGCTTATCAATAAAATGCTGAAATAATCCTTATGGGAAATAAAGTAACTAATGCAGATGAACTGGCACTGGCAATTTCTCAATTAGAAATCAAGGCAAATGCTCAAAAAAAGGATATTGAAGAAACTTTTAAAAAAGTATCGGAAAATCTGAAGCCCCTTAATCTGATTAAAAACGGAGTGCGGTCAGTCTTCACGGAAGAAAATCGCGGAGATGTTATAAATGCCCTTTTTGGTTTGGGTACCGGTATGCTAAGCCGAAAATTATTGCTGGGCAGGGCTAAAGGCCTATTTGGAAAATCTATGGGTAAGGCGGTTGAATGGGGAATAGCTGGACTGGTTACCAATAATGCTGAAAAAGTTAAGGAAAAAGCGGGATGGTTGATAGATAAAATTTTCAGGAAAAAACATACACAACCAGCCAACAAAGTTAATCCTACTCTCGGTATAGCAAAACAAACCGTTCATTCAGAAAAAATTTCCGAATAATTTCTGCTATATTTTGTCTGAAGTATTAAAGATTTTCTCCAAATGATGGACAAGTGTTGAAACAGGTCCTTCCATCTTTCCAGTCCGATCATCCAGGTTATTATTTTGCAACAAAATTCCCAGATCTAAAGAAGGTGGAAGGTAAAGTAGAATGTCAGGCTTATTGGCAGCTACGAAATTTCGAATCGCATTTTCATTTGTAGCTTTTCCTGTTTTTTCCTTTATAACCCGTATAGATTCAGATGCAATATGTTCTAATTCCTGTTCGCTATTATCGTCCTTTATTTTAGAATATATTTTTATTTTTTTTATTACAACATCTTTCGATTTACCAAAGATTTTCTCAAGCATTCTCCCACTATCGGCCTGCAACGTGCTAAAGTCCGGATCCAATTCAAGCCTGTTGTATATCCCCAACAGAATTGCAGGAATACCCGCCTGTGCCAGCGCCGTGTTTCCCAGATCAACCTGATCACCCGTAATTTCCAGGGTATTAGGATCTATTTTCTTTAATGGCATAAGCCCCAGATTCGTTTGAATTGTTTCTATTACGTTCATAATAAAAAATTTAATTCGTTCAGGATATCCGCCATTTATAAGGATGCTGATACGGTGGTAAATACAATCTGTTCAAAAAAGGGTATCAGGCCCTTCTTATTAATCCCAATATCAGTGAAATAATGGCGATGAATAGCAATACATGGATCAATCCTCCAATGCTGTACACAAAGACGCCAAGGATCCATCCGATAATCAATATAACTGCGATCAGGTATAAAAGACTGCTCATAAAAATAATTGTAGGTTTTAATAATAAGTTATACCTAATCAATTTCAATATCATGCCAGAAAACTCAACGCTCAATTTCCCCGGCATTTTGAATAAAATCTTCAACCCGGCACCGATCATGTAGATGATTTTCTACAGAAAAAGTCAAAAAGAATGAAATTAATTTTATAAACTGTTGGTATATTTGAATACTTCAAAAAACAACCGT
>DATHPV010000042.1:0-2670 GCA_035483495.1 Puia sp. | reverse complement strand
ATTTCAATTTAAGTTTTGTAAGGGTTTTATTTAAAACAATTTGAGAGAAATTATCGATGGTGTCAAATTTGTAAAATAACAGAAACGTTCATCCATAATGCCATATCAACATGGATTATGGATCCTCCTACTTTATAAGGGAATTAATTCTGGCAGGTAGCTGCCTGCTGCAGAATTAATAGTTTCCATAGGCGGTCTTCTAAAATTGGAAACGTATCAAAAAAATATAGGTGGCACTGTTTATATTGTGCTCTGAAATCATTTTGGAACAAAGCCATCGCTCGTAATGAAACCATTCCTGGGAATGATAGAATATTAGGCTTTCATTAAAAACCTTTCGTACCCAATCTATAAATGTATCGTTTGTAAAATATTTATTCAGAAAAATCAGAAATACCTAATCCTTAAATTTAATGTTAGAGTAATCCCCAAAAATACTTATTTTTGGAATTAAAGGAATAAAGTAAGTATGATTAAATACGATTTTTTTACACTGGAAAACGGGTTAAAAGTATTTGTACACCAGGATAAAACAACACCTACCGCAGTATTAAATTTGCTGTACAATGTGGGAAGTAGAGACGAAGAGGAAAGTAAAACCGGATTTGCCCACTTATTTGAACACCTTATGTTTGGAGGTTCGAAGAACATTGCTTCGTATGATGAGCCGTTGCAGAAAGTAGGGGGTGAAAATAATGCATTTACCTCTCCAGACTTGACGAATTATTACATTACACTTCCTTCCGTAAATATTGAAACTGCCTTTTGGCTTGAATCCGATCGCATGTTATCACTTTCTTTCGACCCCAAAGTGTTGGAGGTTCAGCGGAATGTTGTGATAGAAGAATTTAAACAACGATATCTGAACCAACCTTACGGAGATGTCTGGCTTAAATTAAGACCATTGGTATACGAAAAACATTCCTATAGATGGCCTACAATTGGAAAAGAAATTTCACATATTGAAAATGCTACCATGGATGATGTGAAATCTTTTTTCTACAAATATTATGTACCAAACAATGCCATTTTGGTAGTAGGTGGAAATTTTGAAACAATCGAAATAAAAGAACTGGCGGAAAAATGGTTTGGGCCTATTCCTGCTGGAAAATCATATATGCGTTCCATAACTCCTGAGCCCGATCAAAATGAGATTCGTAGAATGGAAGTAACGGCGAAAGTACCATTGGATGCCCTTTATATGGCTTATCACATGCCGGATAAGCTGTCAAAAGATTATGTGGTTTGTGATTTGTTGATTGATATTCTTGGAAGAGGGAAATCTTCGAGGTTGTATAATGAATTGGTCAACGGACAAAAGTTATTCAGTTCATTGAATGGATATCTCTCGGGTTCTAATGATCCCGGTTTAATAATTATAGAAGGGAAATTGAATCAAGGTATAAAACTGGAAGAAGCTGAAGCAAAGATACTGGAGGTAATAAAAGAAATAAAAGAGCAGTTTGTGTTGGAAGACGAACTTACAAAAGTAAAAAATCAAGCGGAGTCAACCTTGCAATTCGGAGAAGTAGAATTGCTGGAAAGATGCATGGCGCTTGCTTTTGCTGCTAACTTAGGAGATCCTGAACTTGTAAATAAGGAATCTGAAAAAATTAGGGCCGTCACTTCATTGGATATTAATCGTGTCGCTAATTTGTATTTGAATGAACAACAACGCTCGGTATTTTATTACAGAGCCGAGAAATAGTGGGAATACAAAAGGTATAAAGCGGTACTTTATTTTATACCTGAGTGTTAAAAATTTGTAATCATAAAATGAAAAAGATAAAAGTAGGATTTGGATACGACGTTCATCAACTGGTTGAGGGTAGAGCACTTTGGCTGGGAGGTGTAAAACTGGAAAGTGTGAAAGGTGCACTGGGTCATTCCGATGCCGATGTGCTTATTCATGCTATTTGTGATGCTCTATTAGGGGCAGCCAATATGCGCGACATCGGCTATCATTTTTCGAATACCGATGCGCGATGGTCGGGTGTGGATAGTAAAGTGCTTTTGAAAGAGGTTTGCAGAATGATCCGGGAGAAGGGTTGGGAGATTAGTAACGTAGATGCCTCGCTGGCATTGGAACAACCAAAAATAAATCCACACATAGAAAAGATGCAAATCGTACTATCAGAGGTAATGAATATTTCAAAAGAAGATATTTCTCTGAAAGCCACTACCAATGAAAAGCTTGGATACGTCGGAAGAGAAGAAGGAGTGAATGCTTTTGCCGTTGCCTTGTTGTATAAAGAGTAGAAATGTAATACGGTTAATTTTCTACACTTCTACTCTTACGTTTTTTTTAATACTTTATACGATTGAAAGATTCAAATTGTGAATTCATACAAGGAGAATCATTTTTTGGAATGTAATTGATATTTATAGATAAAGTATTGGTCAATCCCAAATCATCATAGGTAGGTTTTATTAATTTTTTCTGTACGTCGTTCATAAACCATTGTGTGACGAAGAACGGATCTTTTTCATCTGTTTTAATCATTTCCTTGCAGTTAGAGATGATGTTGTTTTTGAAGATGATTTGATTGCTTAAAGCGTAGAAATTAGATTCTTCCCCAATAATCTGTAAAGCGGTAGGGTAGCTAGTTAAAAGTGAATTGTTAAGGCTTAGAGAACCACCGTTTTTAATTAGAATTGCTGATTTGAAAT
>DATHPV010000041.1:0-7543 GCA_035483495.1 Puia sp. | reverse complement strand
TAAGGGAGTGCCACAGCAGTTTCTTGTTTCGATGGGGATGCTGATTTTTGCATTTTTTTGCTTCTGGGGTTACTTTATTCTTACAAACGCCACACCTGCACAGGACTTTTACTGGATGCTTGTAATTCGAGGTGTGGGTCTCCCATTGCTTTTTATTCCTATAACAAGTTTATCACTGAGTTCATTAAAAGGCCCTGAAATCGGGCAGGGTGTCGCATTTACCGGGATGATGCGACAGGTTGGAGGCTCTTTTGGTGTAGCCCTGATCACGACCTTCATGGCTCGTCAGAATATGTTTCATCGTAGCACACTTGTAAGCAAACTCGATGTGAATAACCCGGCAGTAATCGATCATGTGCACGCTATTCAACAGGGATTCATTGCAAAAGGTCAAACACCCGACATTGCACTTCAATCTGCTTATAAAGCACTTGACTTCTCAGTTTTTGCACAGGCCAATGTATTGTCCTATATGGATGTGTTTTACTATCTCGGGATTTTATTCCTGATCGCCATCCCATTTGTATTATTTGTGAAAAGAAGTAAGCAAAAGACAGATTTGTCTGAAGCAATGCATTAAAGACTTAATGACAAAAAATAAAAAATCCCGATTCAACGGGATTTTTATTTTTCAGACTGCTTAATGAAAATTATAGGTATAATTAATTTTTACAACGATTTCCTTTTTCTTGTCATAACAGACTTCACTTTCCTTAAGACCATTAGGTTTATAACTGTAAATCCATTTTTGATAGTCCGTTGAACCGGAGGGAACGAATAACATAGAAGAAACACGCCCTGAGTTGTATTCAAATATGTAGTCCGGCAGAAGCCTGCCTGCTTTTTGATTGTAACGAACGATGTCTGTTAGTCTTCCCTCTTCGTCATAGTAGTAATAGGTGGAAGGTAGGGTTTGACCCGCCCGCACCGGCTTTTCTTCTACAATATTTCCCTTTTCATCTTTTTCAAGATTCACAACTGTGGAATCTGATTCTCCTTTTATTTTAATCATTTGTTTCAACTTACTGCCGTCGTAAATCCATATATGCTTTTCAACGGCCATAATTTGATTGTCTGTTTCAACTGAACTATTTATCAGACGGCTAAGCTGACCGGCTTCGTTGTAAAAATATTCAGTAACACTTTTAAAGGTGTCACTGGTATCAACCGTTTTTATCAGGCGCCCGTTCGGATTGTAATAACTTATTACCGTGGATTCAGGAATATCTGTTGATTTGGTATACGTGGAAATGGAACCGAAATCAGCAGAGATTTTCTGCGTACAGACGAAGCCCGGAGTAGGTTCATCATTGGCGTCGAGACTTACAATATTCACCTCCTTTGCTTTCTGCTCCTTAAGCGACTTCCAGTTCTCCTGATTCTGCCTCGAGAGGATAATATCCTTGTAGTAATACTGGGATCTGGCCGAACCAGATGCCATTAGCAATGCAATTATTAGGGGAAAACGACCTCTCATGATACCAAACATTTTAAATCTATCTGCTAAACGGAAAAATCAGGTGTTAATTATTGCCAGTATCTTTATTTTTAATTAAAAAAACGGGTGTCACACAGCAAGATAAGAACCGAAAAGATATGTCTTAACTGCGGAACCGAAACAACCGGCAGATATTGTCCTGCCTGTGGACAGGAAAATATCGAGCCAAAACAAACTGTCTGGCATCTTATAACCCATTTTTTCTCAGATATCACACATTTTGACGGGAAGTTTTTTAGTACAGTCCAGGATCTCTTCATTAAACCCGGATTCTTATCAAAGGAGTATATGAATGGGCGCCGGGCCAGTTACCTGGATCCTATCCGTATGTATATTTTTACTTCTGCGTTTTTCTTTATTGTTTTCTTTTCATTTGTTAATCCCGATAAGATAGCTACGGGAAAGGATTTGAAGAATATCAACGACCCGGTATTATTAACCCAACTGGCTGAAGCAAAGAATTCGCACGATTCACTGGAAATAATTAAAGAATACAATGAGAATGTAAGTCCCTATATAAAGTACAACGAGGATAGTTCCCAAAGACCTGGACACAAAAAATTTTTTAAGAATTACCCGACCGTCGAAGCTTATGACTCACTCCAGAACACACTGCCCGTGTCAGAGAGAGATGGGTGGATTAAAAGAAGAGCCACTATCCGGATCATCATGATCGAGCAAAGATTTGATCGCCAGCGGGGAGAATTTATTCGGGAACTCATAAGCAACTTCGTACACAACTTTCCAAAGATGCTTTTCATTTCTCTGCCGATTTTTGCTCTTTTGCTCAAGTTGTTGTACGTCCGCCGCAGGCAATTTTATTATGTGGATCATGGCATATTTGCCATCCATCTTTATATTTTTTCATTTTTGATACTGTTGATTTATTTTTTGTTTTCGCAGATTCAAACGCATACCGGATGGTCCTGGGTAGGCTGGCTCACTGTTCCCGTCGTTATTTATCCATTCATTTATTACTATAAAGCCATGCGGCGGTTTTACGGACAAAGAAGGGCAAAGACAGTCATTAAATACATTTTATTATTTATGCTTTCATTCATTGTTCTATTGATAATATTTATTGGTGGAGCGATATTTACGGTTATTGAAACTTAGACTATGGAATCCGAAAAACTTTCGAAATCTTTTTTACGGCTGGTGAATATTATGGATGAGCTGAGGGAAAAATGCCCCTGGGACAGAAAACAGACTATTCAAACACTAAGAAGCCTCACTATTGAAGAATTGTATGAGCTCACAGATGCGATAATAACAGAAGACTGGCAGGGTATAAAAGAAGAACTGGGCGACCTTTTCCTGCATCTGCTTTTCTATGCAAAAATTGCCAGTGAACAGAATCGTTTTAAATTGGAAGAAGTGCTTGATGGTATCAGTGACAAACTAATTTCGAGGCATCCACACATTTACGGTGATGTTAAAGTGAATTCTGAAGAAGATGTGAAGCAGAACTGGGAAAAGCTGAAACTACAGGAAGGCAAAAAATCTGTTTTAAGCGGCGTACCGTCTTCGCTGCCTGCAGTCGTAAAAGCCATCCGTCTCCAGGAAAAGTCAAAACAGGTGGGATTTGAATGGAACAACAGTGAAGAGGTTTGGGACAAAGTGGAAGAAGAAAAAAGGGAACTGCAGGATGCCGTCATTTCGGGTAATACAGCTCATATAGAAGAAGAATTTGGCGATCTGATGTTTTCAATGATCAATTATGCACGATTTTTGCGCATAGACGCTGAAACCGCACTCGAAAAAACTAACCGCAAATTCATTCAGCGATTTACGAAGATGGAAGAGGTTGTTGGTATATCCGGCAGACAAATGACGGATCTGTCACTGGCAGAATTAGATGCGATCTGGAATACGGTTAAAAAGCAAAAAACGACCGATTGATTTTATTTCTAAAAAACTTCTTACTCAGGAACATTTACCTCATTCTGACGGGGATCTTTCTGTTTTTTGCAGCCTTTGCTATCAACGCCTATCTGAGTGGAAATTCCAACACCCGCATTCTCAGGAATTCCATTGAATCGTTTTTACAGGAAAGAGAAAACGACTTTCAGAAATTAACCCGGGATGAACTGAAGATACGCAGGCTTTCCGATAAGAACTATTCGCTGGCCGAGTTAAGCGATCTCGTAGATAAACAGTACGGTGTACTGATTTATGAAAAAAATCTTCCATTTAGCGAGCACCTGACTTTCTGGAGTGACCAGTCTTCTGTTCTGCCAGACAGCTTTCTGTTAAAACCCGACGGTAATTATTTTGCAACACTTAGCAACGGACAATTTGAGGTAATCAAATATTCCTTCAGCCATACACTGCCTTATCCATTAACTGCAGTAGCATTGATTCCTGTGCGCTGGCAATATTTTATTTCTCCTGAGAATCTGAAACCCGCTTTTGTAGGATTCCCATCTGCTGAAAATCGCGTTCGGATAACTGCCACACCTTCCCCCTTTCCGGTTCGGAACAGGGAAGGCCAAACGCTTTTTTATCTGACAAAAACGGAGTCTTATCATGCAGCGAAATTTAGCATTCTCCTGCTTCTGGTAGTATTTTCGGGCGTGCTGTTACTGCTGGTCGTTATACACAATATGGCCCACGGTATTGCAGAAAAGTACAGTCGTCTGGCGGGTATTATTTTTCTGGTTCTCACCCTGATCTGTATCCGGATAATAACATATTATTTTCCGGGAATCTTTCACTTCCGCCAATATGAATTATTCGACCCGACCATTTACAGTTCCAATTTTATCCTGCGTTCTCTGGGTGACCTGCTTATCAATGCACTTCTTTTTTGCTGGATCGTTCTATTTATTCAACAGGAGATCGGAGAATACAGATTTCCGTTGTTTCGTATTTTCTATAAAAGAGCACTCGTGATTATCAGCACTATGACGGTGGTGGTGATATTTACTTTTCTTTTCGCTGATATAGTCCAGAGTCTCGTCGCAGATGCCAGAATATCGTTTAATGTCACGAATGCTTTCAGTCTCACTATTTATAGTGTAATCAGTTTTATAATCCTTGCTGCACTTGCACTGAGTTATTTCATATCTACACAAATCATGTTGAGGTTCATCAAGGATTACCTGCAGGGAAATCAGCTCATCATTTTCATTGTGGTTGGCGCTATCGGTTTAGCAGACCTTACTTTTCACAGTGATCCCAGGCAGGTGGAACTTGATATTTATGTACTGATCTGGCTCTTATGTTATTTATGGCTGATGATCAGGAATATAATCACCGGACTTCGGTTCAGGTTGAATATCTCGGAAATCATGTTTTGGCTTTTTATTTTTTCCGGGTCCATTTCTGTGATTATCATTTTTCAAAACGAAAAAAATGAACTGGAAACAAGAATAAGTCTCGCTGAACGCCTCGCAGAACAAAACGATCCCAACAGCGAGAGACTGATCAGTATGTCGCTGATATATTTTGAAAATGATTTATTACAACGCGAATTTGACCGATTCAGGAACCCGGTAGAAAATAAATATCTGAAAGACAGTCTGGTCAATATTAATATCAGCGCATACCTGACGAAATACGATACCAAAATTTATACATACGACTCTACCGAAAGGCCTCTTTATAATCAGGAAGCTGTTTCATTTGATACGCTGAACACCATTTTTAAACTACAGGGTAAGCCGACAACCATACCAAACCTGATGTACTATGAAAAAACTTATAATGAATTCAGTTATATCTATAAGAAACAGATCATAAACAGCGCCGGCAGAACGGAAGGATATCTGTTCGTTCAGGCTGAGCCAAGAAGTTATAAAACGGAAGGGCTCGCCCCACAGCTTACACAACAACGCAAAGAATATCTGCCGCAATATTCACCGGTATATTCTTATGCTATTTACAGCGACAATGAATTGGTTAGTTATTACAATAACTATCCCTTTCCTACCGAACTTGACGACAGTTTGCTGCCCAAACAGGATTATGAACAGCGAAAAAGCAATGGCTATGATGAACTCTGGCATATCGTTTCTGATAGCAAGATCATTGTAATAGCAAAAAGAGACAATCTGCTTATAGAAGCTATTACGCTGTTCGCGTATTTGTTCAGTGCTTTTCTTATTCTTGTCGCACTATTCTGGTTTAGCTCGGTTCTGATACAAACTCGTCTGCATTGGTCACAACTTAAAAAATTTCTTGAACTGAATATCCGATCACAAATTCAGACAACTATCATTTTTGTAAGTCTTTTCCTGTTTCTTGTTATTGGTGTTTCGACGATATTTTTCCTGATAAACAGATACAACAGGAATAATCAGGACCGTCTAAGTGCTTCTTTGAAAGTGATCACCGGCGAAATCGGCACAAGACTTCAGGCATTTCAAACTACTACCAGTGTTTCTAACCCGATTAAGCAGATGCCCCGGGAAGACCTGGACAAGATAATTAACAAAGTAGGAGAGATTCATAATGCAGATATCAATCTCTATAATATCAATGGTACGCTGATTGTTTCCTCTAATCCTTTCATATACACCAAGGGAATTCTAAGTGAACAGATGAACCCCGTTGCATACTATTATATGAATCATCTGGGCTCCATCGAGTTTTTTAACCAGGAAAAAATGGGCAGTCTCAGTTTTCAGAGTATTTATTGTCCGCTCAGATCGGAAAAAGGGACAACGGCTTATATTAATATTCCCTCTTTTAATACAGAGGATGAATTGAACGACGAAATTTCGCGCTTTCTGGTGACGATTATCAACCTGAACGTATTCATTTTTCTGATGGCTGGCACGATCGCAGTTTTTTTAACAAACAGAATCACCACTTCCTTTTCTTTGATATCGGAAAAAATGAAACAGGTTAATCTGAGTAAAACCAATGAACTGATCGAATGGAAGAAGAACGACGAAATCGGTGGTCTGATCCGTGAGTACAATAAGATGGTGGCGAAACTCGTGGAAAGTGCATCTGCGCTGGCGAAAAGTGAACGCGAAGGAGCCTGGCGTGAAATGGCCAGACAGGTTGCACATGAGATTAAGAACCCGCTCACCCCCATGAAGCTCAGTATCCAATACCTTCAGAAAGCAAATAACAGCGAGGCGCCTAATGTAAAAGAACTTACAGCAAGTGTAGCAAAAACATTGGTTGAACAAATTGATCATCTTTCAAAAATTGCGTCTGATTTCAGCCAGTTTGCACATATTGGTAACCCGATCAATGAATTGCTGGATCTGCATGAAATGTTGTCGTCCCTTACTTCATTATATAAAACGATGGAGAATGTTTTATTTAAGTGGATTCCGGTGCATGAAAAAGTGATCATATATGCTGATAAAACACAGATCAACCGGTTATTCACCAACTTACTTCAGAATGCATTAGAAGCATGTCACAACCAGGAAACCTGTGTAATCAGCGTTAGTGAGGAACTTCATATGGGGAATGTAACCATTAGTATACACGACAATGGAGAAGGTATTCCGGAACAGATGCGATCGAAGATTTTTATTCCCAATTTTACTACCAAATCTTCAGGCACCGGACTTGGACTGGCAATGAGTCAAACGATTGTGGAACAGGCCAAGGGTCGAATTTGGTTTGAAACGGTGGAGAAGAAAGGAACGACATTTTTTGTTGAACTACCTGTGTACAATGAAAAGCCCGATTAAAAGTATCCGGAAATGAAGGACAAAATAGAAATAATAGATTTCATTAAAGGGTATTCGATCATTTCAATAGTGTTATTTCATTATTGCCAGGGAATGGAACTGCCTCCGATATTATCCAAAGCAATCAATTTTGGCGGAACAGGCATCCATACTTTTCTGTTCGCTTCAGGATTCGGATTATTTTTATCTCACCTGAGAAAACCACTTGGCTATGGCGATTTTCTAAAAAAGCGGTTTACTAAAATTTATATTCCTTATATCATCATTGTTACAATCAGCGCATTGATTGCCCTCTGGATCCCCATTTATGAGAATAATTGGAACAATTATTTCAGCCATATATTTTTATATAAAATGTTCGACAGCCACCTGATCGGCACTTATG
>DATHPV010000040.1:0-3036 GCA_035483495.1 Puia sp. | reverse complement strand
TCACTAACCTGCGCATTTCACTTGGACTGAACCGCGTTTGATTATTTGCTTCTTTGATACTTTGTATCGAAATCACAGCACCGGTTATAATCGCCGCGGCTCCTGAAGTACCACCAAATCTTGAAGTATACATATTGATGGCACATCCAGAATTTCCGGGATGATTTCCTGCGGTCAGAATATTTTCCCCGCTTGCAAAACAATTGATCCGCCTGCCATAATTCGAAAAGGTCATCCGGCGGTGGGGTGCTGACATGGTAGAAGCTGCAACCATTATCGCGCCGGAATCCTTAAAAGCAGTATCTTTTGGGTCCAGTATTTTTTTGCCGTTCAAATGGAATAAATCCAGATCATTTCCTTCCACACCATTCAGGTTTCCATTGCCCGCCGCTTCTATAACGATAATACCAAGTGCAGTTGCTAGCCGGATAACCTGCCAGATGGCATCCTGTATTTCAACCGGCCAAAGATTTCCTTTCCCGGCAAAATCAGTTACCTGCGCCTCCAGTAAAAGAATATCACCAAATTGCAAATGACTGATCGCCGTCAAAATCGCGTCAGCCGTATTGAGTATGCCGTCCGGCCGGTACTGGGACATCACATATCCCTGCACTTCTGGTGTTATGCCGATCCCGCCTTCGTCACCGGGACTCATCATAATGATTCCCAAAACGCCGGCACCATGATCACCATAGGCGAACTGGTTTATACCTGTGTCGGAATAATGACCCGTTTTTATGGCTGCATGATCTAT
This sequence comes from Puia sp., assembly GCA_035483495.1. Lineage (GTDB taxonomy): Bacteria > Bacteroidota > Bacteroidia > Chitinophagales > Chitinophagaceae > Puia. The sequence continues at coordinate 2,282 of DATHPV010000040.1, read as the reverse complement.
CCATCCTTTTTCAATATCAATAAACTTCACCTTTCCTTTACCGTCTCCGCCTTTAAACCTCCACGCATATTTTGCATTGATTCCCCAGGGCGAAGGGTCGAGATACTCCTGTCCCGTAAATGCATTATAAAAACTTTTTTCAAACACCAGGGGAGCAAAAGATCCCGTTTCTCTATAGGCCAGTTCAATCATTTTATTTTCTGACAGGGACAAAAGCAATTCTTGGAGATGAATTTCCGGCGAACAATCTATCGCAAAATAATTAAGCAGCCGGGTTGATTGATAGTCCGGATCGGACTGAACTGCCCGTCTTATACATTCCTCAATTTTTTCTGGCCTAACGGATGAAAATAAATTTCTTACACTGGTACCTGGAAAGTTCTCCAGGAGTTTTCCAAATGGCATAAACTGACCCTTCAAAAAATAATCGCAGAGTTCGGAATCCGGATGGTAAGCCAGTTTCAGATCATCATGAATTTTGATTACCAGTCTTTCTGCTGCCACTGTACTGTTCATACCTTATTAATATGGTGGAGGAGGTGGTGGAGGTTTTGGAGGATCTGAGAGTCCGGCAGAGGGTGGATCAATTTCGAGGGTACCTCCGTAATAGGGTGCGGTATTATAATTCTCTCTTTCAAAATAAGAACCCATTTTACCGTAAAAGCCAGATGTGTATTTTACTGGAAACCTGAGGGGCGGTTCATCGATAAAAATGACAACACAATTACTTTTACCTTGCCAGTTACCCCAATGAAAATAAATCGAATGATCGCTCATACCATTCCTTACTTCCCGGTCATAATACTGTAGAAAACCGCAAACCAGGTCTTCATACCGCTGCCTGTATTCAAAAATATGTTTGTAGTTAGTCGGTGTAAATTCATAGACTACCCAAATGTTATTTTTGTTTAGAAGTCTGGATTTAAATTCGGGGAGGTCCATTACGTGATAGCATAGTGCCACCGTGCTGCCTGGGGTATAATGTAAATTTTCAAGAAATATTTTACTGTCGGTTCCGACTACTATCGCCTCATGACCATTTGCTGATTTGTCCACTTTTGCAACTTTCATATTGTCTGATTTTATCGGTTATGAAATGGGGGTTACCTTTTTTTTGATATGGTTTTTCATCCTCTGGCGGGCATTCTTTTCTCCCACTTTTGCAGCAGGTTTTCTAAATAGCAGTGAGTTCGTTCGTTTTAATAGAGTAAGAAGAAGCGGAAAGGAATGGAATCCGGGAAACGCCGTTTAACACAGCCATCCTGATCCTTTATCGTAATGCAGAGTAGGCAGGGAAACAGTTCCGTCGATTATTTTTTCTCCCTCAACTTCGTCCCTAAAGTTATCCATTTTAGAAACGATTTTGTCGTCTCTGATTATAAGTTATATGCTTTTAGTCTGCTGTGCATGTTTTATACAGACTGATCGTGAACTGTCCACTACTTATTGTCTGCGGCAGCTTTTAACACAGCTATGTCCAGCTTGATCATTTTCATCATGGCTTGCATTACGCGACCTGCCTTCGCTTTGTCTGGATCGCTTAGCAACTGGGATAAAATGGTTGGCGTTATCTGCCAATGAAGTCCAAATCTGTCTTTTAGCCATCCGCAGGCAATCTCTTTGCCGCCACCCTCGAGTAATTTATTCCAGTAATAATCAACCTCTTCCTGAGAGACGCAGTTCACAGTGAAAGAAATTGCATCAGTCAGTGGATGACCAGGACCGCCATTCATCAAAGTAATTTCCTGACCTTCCAGCTGAATGGCTGCGACCAGTAAAGAACCTTCGGGCCCGGGTGCACCCGGAGGATTTCTGGCAACCCTGATTTTCTTTGAGTCCCTGAAAATGGAAAGATAGAAGTTCATCGCTTCTTCAGCATTATTGTCGAACCAGATAAAAGGGCTGATCTTTTGCATAAAAAATATTTTATAGTTTGTTAACGATAACTGCAAACACCATTCCCTGATTTTAGTTACCCGCCAATTTTAAACAGCAATTTTTCATGCTTATCAAAAAATATGAAGCTTAACAGTAAACTGGTATTAACAATCAGATCATGACATTCTTCATTACTATTGTGACGTTAAATGTAAGAGAATATGCATAACAGACCATTGCACGATGTTTTGCAGGCGATTATCTTGTTAGGCGTTATACAGGGATTAACAGCAGGTATACTGCTTTGGAACAGGCGCGAATACAGACGTCCAAACCGAATATTGGCAACGATTATTTTTTTGTTTGCTCTCTCTTGTTTCAATTTATATGGAGAAAATGAAAAC
>DATHPV010000039.1:0-2835 GCA_035483495.1 Puia sp. | reverse complement strand
TAAAGACACGTGCTGTTCCCTCGAAACGTTCACCTTCTTTGCCGGTAATTTTTGCGACACATCCGCCCGTAGCTAGATTGCCATATAATATTTGTAAATGCCCGGTAGCTTTCAGCGGATTATCCAGAGGCATGATGATTTTTTGTTTTTCGAAATCAAGATCAGGAGCATCTTTCAGGTTTTCTGCAACCGTTTTACCCGTAACCGTCAAACATTCTCCATGCAGTAAACCATTCTTCAGCAAGTATTTCATGACTGCAGGCACCCCCCCATATTGATGCAGGTCTTCCATCAGGTATTTCCCGCTTGGCTTAAAATCTGCCAGCATAGGAATCTTATTACTTATTTCCTGGAAATCATCCTGCGTTAGCGGAACGTCCACACTTTTAGCCATCGCAATTAAGTGCAGAACCGCATTGGTTGAACCGCCGAGTACCATTACTACCGTTATGGCATTTTCAAATGCCTTACGCGTCATAATATCTCTCGGCTTAATATCTTTTTCTAACAGTAGTTTGATGGCGGTTCCAATGGCTTCGCATTCTTTTTGTTTTTCGGCACTTATGGCAGGGTTTGAAGAAGAATATGGAAGACTCATCCCTAATGCTTCGATGGCACTCGCCATGGTATTTGCTGTATACATTCCACCGCAGGCCCCTGCACCAGGACAACTATTTCGTACGATGGCTTTAAAATCGGCTTCACTCAGATTTCCGGCAATTTTCTGACCCAATGCTTCAAAATTTGAAACGATATTCAGATCCTGTCCTTTGTAATGACCTGGAGCTATGGTTCCACCATATAACATGATACCAGGGCGGTTCAATCTTCCCATCGCCATAATCGAACCCGGCATATTTTTATCGCAGCCCGGGATGGTGACTATGGCGTCGTAATACTGTGCACCAGCATTTGTTTCAATACTGTCTGCAATAATATCGCGGCTTACCAGCGAAAACCGCATACCATCTGTGCCCATACTGATACCGTCACTTACTCCGATAGTATGAAAAATTAGTCCCAGCAGATCCGTTTTATTGATGCTTGTTTTAACCGATTTTGCGAGATCATTCAAATGCATATTGCAAGGATTGCCATCCCATCCCATGCTGGCAATCCCTACCTGCGCCTTTTTGAAATCTGCTTCAGTGAAACCTATGGCATAATACATTGCCTGTGCACCGGGTTGTGTTTCATCCTGCGTTAATGTTTTTGAATACCTGTTGAGTTCCGCCATAGTAATTTGTATAAAAAAGAAACCCGCCTTTTGGAGGCGGGTCGTTATAATTATTTTTGAAATTTAAACGTGGTCAACCGCCTCCCTGAAGAGCAGAAATAATAATAATAATGACCACCACGTAACGGGTAAGCCTGATTATATTATATATACTGCTTTGCAACATAAGAGAGGTGTTGACTGCGAATATACGAACCGCTGATAATAAAACAAAGAACTAAATTATAGTCGATTTCCTGAGCGCAATATTTTCCTGATTGAGCTCGGACCCTGAGATCTTTCCTACCAGATAGTCACTGATCAGTTCACCGATGGTGGTAGTAAAATAAAAGTTCACGGGATCAATATCTTTTGTTACAAAACCATTTATTAAAGTCCATTCTACGGCTTCTCTAACCAGTTCTGCTTCTTTATGTAGTTCAAAATGATCCAGCATCATGGCCGCTGAAAGTACAGATCCCAATGGGTTAGCAATATCCTTTCCCGCAGCCTGGGGATAAGATCCATGAATCGGCTCGAAAAGTGCTGGACCTTTACCGACGGAAGCTGATGGAAGCAGCCCTAAAGATCCGCTGATCACACTTGCTTCGTCACTGAGGATATCGCCAAACATATTTTCAGTGAGTATCACGTCGAATTGTTTTGGATTAACAATAATCTGCATGGCCGCGTTGTCTACGAAGAGAAAATCCAGACTTACAGTCGGATATCCTTTTGCAATCTCCTGCACCACTTTTCGCCATAGTCTGGATGTTTCTAACACATTGGCTTTATCAACAAGGGTTAATTTCTTCCTGCGAATGGAGGCCTGTTTAAAAGCAAGATGTGCGATTCTTTCGATCTCCTCTTTGGTATAACTGCATTCATCGAAAGCTGATTGCTGATCTGTACTCGTTTCTTTTTTCCCAAAATAAATACCTCCGGTAAGTTCGCGGTAAATGATAAAATCTACACCCTCAATATTTTTCGTTTTTAAAGGAGAAAGATGATGAAGTGATGGATAGGTACTTATCGGACGGATATTTGCAAACAAATGCAGGGACTTTCTCAACTTGAGTAAACCCTGTTCGGGACGCACTTTTGCTGTTGGATCGTTATCATATTTAGGATGACCGATTGCTCCAAAAAGAATGGCGTCACTTTCAAGTGCCAGTTCAACTGTTTCATCAGGAAGTGGGTTGCCGGTTTTATCTATCGCAACGGCGCCCATCTGACAATAACGATATTCAAATTCGTGGTGAAAGCATTCTGCTATAGAATTAAGTACTTTCACTGCCTGTCGGGTAACCTCCGGTCCGATACCGTCACCTTCAATAACAACAATGTTTTTTTTCATATAGTTTGCGGGTAAGTATGATGCTTATTTTCAAATTCTGTGATTTCCTCTTTCATGCTTAAGAGATAATCTATATCGTCATATCCATTAAGCAGGCAGGTTTTTTTATACTGACTGATTTCAAATTTTTCTTCTATTTCTTTACCATCCTTTCTTTCTAAACTGATCGTTTGATCTTCAAGATTAACGATAATTTCAGTTGAAGGGTCTCTCTCTACGGCCTCAAAAATATCCTTCAGGAAATTATCACTCACTGTTACGG
>DATHPV010000038.1:0-5967 GCA_035483495.1 Puia sp. | reverse complement strand
GCTCCATCCGTCAGCCGTTTGGTAAGAAATAAACAAATCACAACTGCCGAAGCCGTTGGGGAAATTGCATCCGGTAAATATCAGCCATTGTCCGTCCTGGGATATATTTAATGCGCCTTCATTAAAACTGCTATTAATATTTCCTCCCAGAGGTTTGGCTTTCGTCCAGCCATTGCCGAGGCGGTCCGATTCATAAAAATCCTCATTCATTCCGCCCACTCTTCTGGTAAACATCAGGTGATTTCCGTCCAGACTAATTGTTGGAAAATATTCTGAAACGGCTGAATTAATACTGTCGCCCATATTCTGCGGTTCGAACTTATAGTCGGGAGGATTATATTTCGCTGCATAATCGATAGCAAACTGGTAAGTTTTGATTCTTCCTTCCGCAAGTTTCATGGAAGATTCCTTTAGGTTCGGAATACTATAAAAATAATTGGCAGCGTCCAGTGCTTCTTTGAATTTGCCCATTCCCGCCAATGAAATGGAGTAACCCAGACTGAAGTCCTTAAAATAAATGCTGTCAATCGACCTTGCGATTTTGAAATTGTCGTATGCCAGCGGATAGTTTTTTAATTCAACATAGATACCCGCCATGGAGAGATACGCATCTTCATAACCGGGGTCGGTCACCACTGCTTTTTTGAGAGTTTCGAGCGCTTCTTTGAACTGGTCATTGTAAGCAAGCTGATTGGAGCGCTCAAATAATTTAGTTGCCTCGGTTTTAATTTTGGATGGATCGTATTGAGCACAAACAGCGATGCCCGACAGAAGGAACAAGATTGTAAAGACAGATTTTATGGACACCATTCATGCAAAGATAATAGAAGAAAGTGTGAGAGTGTGAGAGTGTGGAACCGTCAACCGTTAACCGTCAACCGTTAACCATCAACCGTCAACCATCAACCGTCAACCGTCAACCATCAACCGTCAACCATCATGGCAGATTAATGTACTTGTGAAGCTGTAATGAAAATTCCCATTTCGGATTTTCCATAATATAAGAAGAGATCAGTGGCGTGATGGATTCTCTTTTGCTCCACTCCGGCTGCAAAAAAAGTTTACAGTTTGCATTCACTTTTTCGGCGTAGAGTTCTGCCCATTTAAAATCGGACGGATGATAAATTACCACTTTCAGCTCATTCGCAAAATCGATCGGAGTCTGCAGGGGCTGTTTAAATTTCTTCGGCGATAAACAGATCCAGTCCCATTCGCCGCTTAAAGGATATGCACCAGAGGTTTCAATATGTGTTTGAAAACCGGCTGCGTGAAGTTCGCGGGTTAGGGGTCCGCAATCGTGCATCAATGGTTCGCCACCGGTTACAACAGCAATTCTGCCGGGATGTTTTTTTGTGAGTGCGGATATTTCGAAAACTGTTTTTGCAGGATGTCTATCCGCATCCCAACTATCCTTCACATCACACCAAACACAACCAACATCACAACCACCAAGGCGGATAAAAAAAGCTGCTTTTCCCTGGTGAAAACCCTCTCCCTGAATGGTATAAAAAGCCTCCATCAACGGGAGGGTTTGCAGAGGAGTTATGATGGTTTCCGGATTCATTATTAATACTTACGCTTCAAAGCTGTAAATGTGTTTTTCATAAGAGCTGCAATGGTCATTGGCCCTACGCCTCCGGGAACAGGAGTTATATAACTGCATTTTGGTGAAACTTCTGCAAATGCAACGTCGCCCTTTAACGCAAAACCAGATTTTTTGGAAGCATCGGGAACTCTTGTAATACCCACATCAATTAAAACAGCACCTTCTTTTACCATGTCCGCCTTTACGAACTCAGGTTTACCAAGTGCTGCAACAATGATATCACTCTCCGCGCATATTTCTTTAAGATTGTGAGTATGCGAATGACAGAGCGTAACTGTGCTGTTACCGGGATTTGTATTTGCACTTAGAAGTATGCTCATTGGCCGGCCTACAATATTACTTCTGCCAATTACAGCCGTCTTTTTACCCGCTGTTTTTATTTTATAATGTTCCAGTAAAAGCATGATGCCATGAGGTGTGGCGGAAATAAAACTGGGTGATCCGAGTACCAGTTTCCCGACATTAATCGGGTGAAATCCGTCAACATCCTTTGAAGGATCGATGGCCAGGATAACCTTTTCATCGGAAATATGTTTGGGCAGAGGCAACTGAACCAGAATCCCGTCGACATCCATGTCCTCATTTAGGTCATCGATCAGGGAAAGCAGTTTTGATTCACTGATGGATTCTTCCACGCGGAGCAGTGTGGATTTGAAACCAATCTCCGCACAGGCTTTAACTTTTGCAGCCACATAGGTTTCGCTGGCGCCGTTGTTACCGACAAGCACAGCAGCAAGATGTGGTATTTTTTTTCCTTCCGCCACCAAAGCGGCAGCATCCATTTTAAGACTTTCTTTTACTAACCGGGAAACGAGCTGGCCATCTAAAATTTGCATTGGCGCAAAGATAATTCAACCCGTTTTAATACTCCTCTTTTAAAGTGTTTTTACTGTTCCTGTTTTTTTTGAACGGGATAATTTAGAGTTCTGCGGAAAGGATATGAAACCTGTGGTAAAAGTGCTATGCGGACTTTCAATTTGTATCAGGGGAATGGGGCAATCATTTCAGCTTAAATCTGTGAATTCATATCTCACAAATGGTGCATATAGTATTCATTTTACGGATGCCTTTTCATTTATGTCTAATCCCGCGTGTTTGGGCAGGCAAACCGATTTTTATAGCGGCTTAATTACTGAGCGTAAATGGATGCTCAGCGAACTAAACGATTATACACTGGCTGCCTCGGGTATATTGGCCAAAGGTGGTTTTGGGATTTCTTTTCAATATAATGGTGATGCAGATTACAATGAACAATCACTGGACCTGGCGTATGGAAAGAATCTGGGTAAAATGCAAATCGGAATCGGATTTAACTACTCATTGGATAAAGCAGCGGGTTATCCGGGTGCAGGATTCGGATCTTCAGATATTGGGATGTGTTTTCATGTTTCAGAAAAACTGATAACCGGCTGGGTCCTGGGACTTCCCGTTTTTGGCAGTGTGGGGATGACGAATAGCGAAAGGGGTCCCGCGTTTTTTCGCATGGGATTCGGCTATGAGTGGGACCGTAATTTATTTTTCGCAATCCAGGTTGGAAAACTGTCCGGATTTCCGATGAACACGATTTGTTCTATTGAATATCAGTTTAACGGCCAGTTCTTTTTTTCATTTGGAATAAATAGCAATGCAGGCAGTCCATATTTCAAAACAGGCTGGAAAAAAAACCGGCTATGCTTTCAACTTTATACGTTGTATGAACCGGTGTTGGGCTTTAGTCCGGGTCTGGTGTTGTTATGGAACAGCAAAAAATCGGGAGGTTGATAAAGATGAAGCCGGCATTTATATTTTTAGTTTACCTGTTCTTTTATACTTCAACAAAAGCACAATCCAATGTGACGCCTCCGTACCGTGCTGAGCAAATGGAAGCGACAGCGGAAAGGACTGAAACGATTCCTAAAGACGACACGTACGATCTTGATCTGGATTATTTCAGCAGGCATCCTTTAAATATGAATTCTGCTGACGAAGAAGAATTGTATCGCCTGCACATTTTGGAAGTATTGCAGGTAAAAAATTTTATTTCCTACAGGAAATTACTCGGGCCTTTGATCAGTATTCATGAATTGCAGGCCGTGCCTGGCTGGGATCTTGAAACGATACACAGACTTCTTCCTTATGTTGTCGTCAGTCGCGATGAGTCAATATATTCAGCATTCAGGCATCGGTGGAGTGGTGGTGAATCTGACATACTCATTCGCACTTCCAGGGTGATTGAAAAATCAAAAGGATATGAAAGACCATTAGATACAGGTGCTTCTTATTATGAAGGCAGTCCGCAGAATATTTTTATCAGATATACTTATAACTATAAGCAGTTGCTTGCCTTTGGATTCACAGGCGAAAAAGATGCAGGCGAACCATTTTTCAGAGGCGCGCAGAAATATGGATTTGATTTTTATTCATTTCATTTCTTTATGCGACAAACTGGTTTAATCCGCGCACTGGCAATTGGAGACTTTACCGTAAATATGGGTCAGGGATTAATTCAATGGCAGGCTTTTTCTTTTACGAAAACAAGTCAGGTAATTTCCATCAAACGTGAGTCGGAGTTTCTAACGCCATATCATTCTGCTGGCGAATTTAATTTTCACCGTGGACTTGGTATCAGTTTACAAAAAAGAAATTGGGAAACCAGCTTTTTTATTTCAGCTCAAAAGATCAGCACCAATCTGGTTACGGATACTGCAGGCAGGGAGGATTTATTTAGTTCATTTGAAAACAGCGGTTATCACAGAACCCCTTCTGAAATTGCCGACAGAAATAATTGCCTCCAGTTTTCCACCGGAGGAAATATTCGTTATACGAACCGCCGACTGCTGATTGGAATCAACTGGATACAATTTCACTTCAGCAGGCCTTTTCAAAAAAACGACGAGCCTTACAATTTGTATAGTCTGAAGGGGACGAGCCTGGGTGACTATAGTTTTGACTATGGTTATACCATTCGCAACATGCATCTGTTTGGAGAGTTTGCGTTGGACCAATGGAAACAATTCGCGATGGTACAGGGTGTGTTGATGAGCCTTAGTGAAAATATTAGCATGAGTTTTCTTTATAGAAATATTTCTTCGGCTTTTCATTCGCTCTATGCCAATGCATTTACAGAAAACACTACTCCCGTAAATGAGAAAGGTTTTTATTCGGGTATTTCAATCAGGCCTATAGCCGGTTTACAAATAGATGCATATTGTGACAATTATATTTTCCCCTGGCTCAAATACCAGGTAGATGGTCCATCTGCAGGGAGAGATTATTTTATACAAGCCGGTTTTCAACAAAATAAATTCTGGCGTCTCACAACTCTGTACAAAAACGAAATGAAAATGGAAGATGTTACGAATTCTCTTGCTGCTACTCACGAGTTGGCAACACCAGTCAAACAGAGATGGCGAATTGAAACAGACTATTCCCTCAACCGCTCTGTAAATATTGTAAGCAGGATGGAATTTTTATGGATCAATTTGAAAGGTGAACAAACAAGGCATGGGTTTCAGGGTATGGTAGGATTTGCAATCAAAAAATCCTGGATTGATGGAAATATCGCGGCGATGGTTTTTGATACCGACGATTACGATACCCGTATATACACTTATGAGCCGGATTTATTATATAACTATTCTTTGCCTTCTTATTATGGCAGAGGTTTTCATTATTTAATTAATCTGCATAAGGATTTTCGTCATTTGATTTCCGGCGGTAATTTACATTTTCGAATTTCGGGATGGTTAAAATGGGAGCAGACTTATTATCCGGGAGTGACTTCGACAGGTACAGGATTAGATGAAATTTCCGGCACCCATAAGTCTGAAATAAAGGCGCAGATCCTGCTTCACTGGAATTAAATAAATATTATACAAGAATGATGTAACAGCTAATGCAAGCGAATGTGAACGGGCTGTCTTATTTTTGTGGAAATAAAAAACGATGGCAGAACAAACCAACAATCAATTAAATATTGAAATCAGCGAAGAAGTAGCAGAAGGTGATTACGCTAATCTGGCAATCATTACACACTCTCACGCTGAATTTGTAATTGATTTCGTGAACGTGATGCCGGGTACTCCTAAAAGCAAAGTGAAGTCGCGCATAATTTTTACTCCACAACATGCAAAGCGTTTTATGAAAGCGCTCACTGAAAACATACTTCGTTTCGAAGGAACAAATGGAAAAATCCAGGATTTAGAGGAAGTTACCCTTCCGATGAACTTTGGAGGCCCTACCGCCCAGGCCTAGAACCCATTTTTATTCATTTTGCTCTTCATTTTTCTTGAGCAGGATCAATATATATATAAATAATATGTGTTGGATTTCGGGCTGAATTGAGTAAATGCCCGAATTTATCAATCTTAGTTTAATGCATA
>DATHPV010000037.1:0-8808 GCA_035483495.1 Puia sp. | reverse complement strand
TTTGATGACGGCATCCATGGGTTTTGTAGGCAGCGTCGTATTTTATAATGCGTTTTTGCCAGAAATAGCAGCACCGGAGGACAGGGACAGAGTCAGCGCCAAAGGATTTTCATATGGATATATCGGAAGTGTAATTTTGCAGCTTATCGGCTTTGCACTCGTAATATTGATGACTAATAAGGAACTTGCTTCACGCATTACTTTTTTACTGGTTGGCATATGGTGGGCATCGTTTGCACAAATGACATTTGCTGTACTGCCTCAAACAAAATCCATCGGTAAGGTTGGCGCGGGCATAATTTCTGAAAGTTTTTCGGCAATGAAACTTGTTTATCAGGAAATAAAAAAACAGCCCGTACTGAAGAATTTTTTGCGGGCTTTCTTTTTTTATAGTATGGGCGTGCAGACTGTTATGCTTGCGGCCAGTATTTTTGGTGCGAAATTATTAAACCTGCCTTCCACTAAATTAATTATAACGATTGTATTGATACAACTAGTGGCCATTCCGGGCGCGATCTGGATGAGCAAGTTATCAGAAAGATTCGGAAATCTGCGGGTACTGGCCGGTATTGTCATTTTCTGGATATTCATATGTCTGGCCGCATATTATACAGCTTATTACAAAGAACAGGGCGGCAATCCGGAATATGGATTTTATTTACTTGCGGTAGGAGTGGGATTAGTTATGGGTGGAATTCAATCACTCAGTCGATCTACCTATTCGAAACTCATGCCTGAGACAAAAGATACCGCCTCTTATTTTAGCTATTTTGACTTTACCGAAAAACTGGCTATCGTAATCGGAATGTTCGTATTCGGATTAATAGAAGAAGCAACAGGCAGTATGAAAAACTCAGTACTATCGCTGATCGTGTTTTTTGTTCTTGGATTGATCTGGTTGTTGCGAGCGCAAAGCTTAAAAAGGATGACGGTTGACGGATAACGGTTGACCGACAATTATTAAAATCCGGTCATCGGTCAACGGTCATCGGTCAACGACAAAACCTATGATTCTTCACACCATCAACACCGGTTTCTTCAAACTCGACGGCGGCGCCATGTTTGGCGTAGTGCCGAAATCATTATGGAACAAATTGAATCCGGCGGATGAAAATAACCTCTGTAGCTGGGCGCTGCGTTGTCTGTTGATTGAAGATGGAAATCGGCTTATACTGGTGGATACAGGACTTGGAAATAAACAGGATGCGAAGTTTTTTGGTCATTATGATATTCATGGTGAAAAGAGCCTGGATGTTGCGATCAACGAAAAGGGATTCAGCATGGAAGATGTCACTGATGTTTTTCTCACCCATTTACATTTCGACCATTGCGGCGGCGCCATCGTTCGTAAAGGAGTTCAGTTATCTCCTGCGTTCCCCAACGCTGTGTATTGGAGCAATGAACAACACTGGCTCTGGGCTACAAAACCAAATGAAAGAGAAAAAGCTTCTTTTCTGAAAGAGAATATTCTTCCTATTCAGGATAGTGGCCAACTGCAGTTGGTGTCCGTACCTGAAGAAAAAAATGAATCCAACCTGGCAAAATCTACATTTGCCAATGATTTCAATATTCGATTTGTAAACGGTCATACCCGCGCAATGATGTTGCCACAATTGACCTATAAGAATAGAACAATCGTTTTCATGGCCGACTTATTACCATCTGCAGGTCACCTCCCGATTCCATATATCATGGCTTACGATATGTTTCCACTTACATCTTTAAATGAGAAGAAGGCTTTCTTAGAAGAAGCATTGGCAGGCGATTATATATTATTCTTTGAACATGATCCGTTACATGAGTGCTGTACGGTTCAAAAAACAGACAAAGGCATCCGGGTTAAAGATTTTTTTTCATTAAATGATCTTTGATTGATCTTTTGAATAATAATATTTATAATTTTACGTTATTCACCCTTACTAACCCCCTAGCATAGATCTCAAAAGCCACTTCGCCAAAAGCCAGTGGCTTTTTTGTTAGGTAACGAATTAAGCCTTAGGCTCATGAGGTTCTTCCCTCAAAAAGAAAGCTTCAGAGCTGTAATCAAATGTTTTGGGAGCTGCATTTTTATAGTCCGGATTATAGTGAACAAAAAAATACAGATACATCGCGCGACTAAGACGCATAAACCAGGGTTGAAGGATAATCAATAAAACCCCATTGGTGCCCAGCCACCAAAAGAACCGGTTATCATTTAACGAAAACCCAATGGTAAGGAACCAGAATATAAAACTGAACACACAAAAAAGCACAGTGACGAGATAACTGATATAAGCAGTGCCATACCAAAATCCAACCTCAAGTTCGAAAAGCTGACCACATTCAGGACAGTGGGTCGGCATTTTAAGAGTGGATTTAAGATTCCACGGATTGGGGCTTGAGAACATGGATCCCTTTCTGCATCTCGGGCATTTTAGCGTAAAAAGACTCCACAAAAATCCCGGTTTGGACGCCATGTTTAAGAATTTTGATCAAAGTTACCTGCTATTTGGCTGACTTTTGAAGGATGTATAATTTAAGATGTTTCAAAAAAGTCAGGTGGGAAACCTGTATGGCAATTACAAATCCGAACAGTCCGTCCAAAAATCCCGCTCTTAAAAAATAGCCCTGAATAAAGGCCCATACCGGGTTAACAACCATTTTCAAAAGATTTGTTTTTTTGCCTTGCGCAAAAAAAGAGTCTGCTGATATGGTACTGAATTTATTGTTTTGCGCAACGTGTTCAGCGATGGTATAATATGAGTAATGCAGTATGTCACCGCCGAGCTGTTTAACACTTTTATTTTCGTCGACTATTACTTTGTCATGGGGATTAGTTCCGCCCCACCTCGCAAAGCGCCGGTCGAAGAGTCTGATTTTTCTATCGGGGTACCAGCTGCCATGCCTGATAAACTGACCGCAATAGTTTGTACAGCGGTTCATTCTGTAGGCTTTATATGTAAGATTTTCTTTTTCTCTCAGGATAGACAGGATAAGCCGGGGATCCAACGCTTCATCTGCGTCGAGGCTTAATATGTAATTATTAGCAGCCAGTTCAACGGCTCTGTTTTTCATTTGAATGTGTCCCCTGAAGGATTCCTTTATTACGACGGCGCCCATTGATTCCGCAATCACGGCTGTCTGGTCAGTTGAATTGGAATCGAGGATCAGAATTTCATCTGCAATTTCTTTTATGGATTCGATACACCGACCGATATTTTTTTCTTCATTCAAAGTAATGATGACAGCGGATAATTTTTCCATCAAAGAGTTGGATTTAGCCTGCTTTACTCATTACCGATTCAGAAATATCCTGACTGAATTTTCTTTCACCTATCTGCTGCCGCCACATAGCATAGTAAAGACCTTTTTCATCCTTCAAACTATCGTGGGTACCTGTTTCCACCACCTTTCCTTTTTCCAGTACATATATTCTGTCGGCGTGCAGAATCGTCGACAATCTATGAGCAATCAGGATGGTTATCTGATTTCTTTGAGAAGAAACCTGACGAATGGTTTTTGTGATTTCCTCTTCCGTTAAAGAATCGAGGGACGAAGTAGCTTCATCAAAAATCAACACCCTCGGTTTCCGGAGTAATGCGCGTGCGATTGACAGACGTTGTTTTTCACCTCCCGATAATTTTAACCCGCCTTCCCCGATTACTGTATCCAGGCCCTGACCAGCTCGGTCGATAAGATTCAGACAGGAAGCTTTTTTTAAAACATCCATTAAATCTGCGTCAGAAGATCCGGGATTTACAAAAAGAAGATTTTCTCTTATGGTTCCTGAGAAAAGTTGAGTGTCCTGCGTTACGAATCCGATCTGGTTCCTGAGATCATCGAAATTGATAGAATTTTCATCCAGGTTATTGTAAAAGATTCTGCCCTGCAATGGACGATATAATCCGACCAATAATTTCATCAGGGTTGATTTTCCGGAACCCGAAGGACCTACAAAAGCAATCGTTTCACCTACCTGAACATCAAAACTAATGCGGTCTATAGCATATTGATGGGCGGTTTTATGTTTGAATACAACTTCCTGGAACCGTAGCTCTTCTACCTTACCAAGGTGTTTGGGGCTGGTGGCTTCCGCTTCAGGAACTTTCTGCATGAGCACCTCAAAATTGTTAAGAGAGGCCTGTGCTTCGCGATAGGAAAGCACAATATTTCCAATATCCTGCAGCGGACCGAATACAAAAAATGAAAAGATCTGCATGGTTACCAACTGGCCCGTATTCATGACATGCCTGAATATCAGCCACATCAAAATAAAAAGAATTATTTGCCGGAGTGTATTTACGAAAGTACCCTGAACAAAACTGATGCTGCGAATCCGTTTGACCTTAGTAAGTTCCAGGCCCAGAATTTTGTATGTATTTTTATTCAGACGGCTAACTTCTTCCTGGGCCAGACCGAGACTTTTAATCAATTCAATATTTCGTAGCGATTCAGTAGTTGAACCAGCCAGAGATGTTGTTTGATTTACAATGTTCTTCTGAATAATTTTTATTTTTCTGCTCAGCAGATTACTTATCCAGGTGAGCAGTAGAATACCTGCGAGATAAACAATCGGGATACTCCAATGAATAAAAATAGCGGCATAACCAAATACGATGATCACGCCAACTATAACCCCAAAAAGAACATTAATAAAATAATTGATAAACTTTTCCGTGTCTGTTCGCACTTTTTGCAGGATACCCAGCGTTTCGCCACTTCGTTGATCTTCAAAATCCTGGTATGGAAGTTTCATGGCATGCTGAAGGCCATCTGTGAAAACTTTGGCACCGAATTTCTGAACCACCACATTCATAAAATAGTCCTGAAAATTTTTGGCAATCCGGCTCAACATTGCCACGGCAACCGATAGCAACAGGAGATTTAGCACACCTGGATTTTTCCAGGAGAAACGGGTAAAGAAGTTGTCTGAAGTATAGTTTTGATGCAAGGTGGAAGCGTGTTCATATCCACTGGAAAGATTTACTATTCTACCAAATATGATGGGATCCAGCATTGAAAATCCCGTGTTCAAAAAAGCCAGAAAAAGTGTTAATACTGCAAGCCATTTATAAGGCTTGAGATAGTTAAATAGTATTTTCATATAATACTTTACAAGTTATGTAAACAGTTTAATATGATGTATGGTTCATTTTGCGAATTTCTTAGTAATTTTGAATGTTGCCTTCACCAGTAGCTGACCCCTTCCCAATTTGATGAGCAATAAACAAAAGTAATTTTAACCCGAATAATCTCTCAACCTGAAATCTTCGTATTAAGAAGTATTTGAAGGTGGTTTTTTAATTTATTAACTTAGGGTTGGCATGGTTTGCAAAGAAGAGTCTATTCGGTATCAGCGTTTTTCTGCTAATAATAAAAAATTATTTGTCAGAAAAGAGAATAAGTCATACCTGATTGCCAAGCGGGTATTTGATATTTTTGTTTCACTGCTAATTATTGTGCTGATTCTTAGCTGGGTCGTTCCAATTCTTGCCATCCTCATTAAATTGGATTCCAGAGGGCCTGTCTTTTTTATTCAGGAACGCGTTGGATTTCTCGGCAAGACTTTTCGTTGCTTAAAACTTCGTACCATGATTGTGAACAGTGAAAGTGATACAAGACAAGCTTCCAAAGACGATCCGCGCACTACCCGTATTGGTCATTTCCTGAGACTTACAAACTTAGATGAGACACCACAATTTTTCAACGTGCTGATTGGGGAAATGAGTTTGGTTGGTCCCCGTCCGCTAATGAAAATAGATGACGAGATGTTCAATAATACAGTTTCAAATTATACCCTCAGATATAATGCGAAGCCAGGGATTACAGGGATGGCCCAGATAATGGGCTATAGGGGCGTTACAAAAAATTTCAATAGTATTTTTCATCGTTATCACTGGGATGCCTTTTACGTAAGAAATGCGAGTACTGAATTGGATCTTAAGATTTTGATAATTACTGCCCGCCAGACGCTGAAAAATATATTTCTGTTCAAACATGCTGAGCATAAGAACTCATTCGAAAAAAGCGGAAGGGCGGATTTTGAAAACCAGATCTGACTAACCCGCCCATGACTCCCGGTCAAGGCTTCTGTATTGTATGGCTTCAGCAAGATGTTCGGTTGCTATTTCGTTTCTCCCATCAAGATCTGCAATTGTTCGCGAGACTTTTAAAATACGATCGTAGGCTCTTGCAGAAAGGTTTAATTTTTCCATTGCTGATTTGAGCAGCATCGAACCAGGTTTTTCGATAATGCATATTTTTTTTAAAAGGCTGCTATCCATTTGTGCATTTGCGTATACACCAGTCAAACCCGAGAACCGCCTGCTTTGTATTTCTCTGGCTTTTATAACTCTGTCGCGGATCGTGGAAGATAATTCACCCGCGTCCTCAGATGATAACTCACTAAATCCGACGGGTGTTACTTCCACATGTAAATCGATTCTATCGAGCAACGGACCCGAGATCCTGTTGAGATATTTTTGTACGGCACCTGGTGGACAGCTACAAGCTCTATCGGGGTGATTATAAAATCCGCATGGACAAGGATTCATACTGGCCAGTAACATAAAACTGGCGGGAAAATCAATACTCATTTTTGCGCGACTGATGTTGACTTTTCTCTCTTCCATGGGCTGACGCATTACTTCCAGAACTGATCTTCTGAATTCAGGCAGTTCATCCAGAAACAATACCCCGTTATGAGCCAATGAAATCTCACCAGGTTGCGGCATACCACCCCCGCCCACTAGCGCCATATCTGATATTGTATGATGCGGTGAACGAAAGGGACGCCTGGCAATCAACATCGCGTCGGGTTGCAACTTACCAGCAACACTGTGAATCTTCGTCGTTTCCAAAGCCTCCTGCAAACTAAGTGGCGGAAGAATGGTTGGGATCCTTTTGGCAAGCATGGTTTTGCCTGAACCAGGAGGACCAATTAGAATGGCATTGTGTCCGCCCGCTGCAGCAATTTCCAAAGACCTTTTGATATTCTGTTGTCCGCGCACATCTTTAAAATCAATGTCGAACTGGTATTGTGTTGCAAAAAAATCATGTCTCGTGTCGGGATCGATTGGTTTTATTTGAATGCGATTATCCAAAAAATCGACCACCTCCCTGATATGGGAAACAGGATAAACATCAAGTTGATTTACGATTGCTGCTTCCCCACTATTGGATTTTGGAACAATGAAGCCCCTAAACTTTTCCTTCCTTGCCTGAATCGCGATAGGTAATGCTCCCTTTAAGGGCAATACACTTCCATCAAGGTTTAGTTCACCCATGATGATTAACTGGTGAAGAATGTCAATATTTTTTATCTGCCCGCTGCCCGCCAGGATGCCGATCGCAATGGGCAGATCAAATGCCGAACCGGATTTCCTGATATTCGCCGGGGCCAGGTTTACTAGTAATTTAATTCTCGGCATTAAAAACCCATTCGTTTTTAGTGCACTCTCTATTCGTTGAAGACTTTCTTTGATCGCATTGTCTGGCAAACCCACGATAAAGTAATTCTTGCCCTTCATAACGTTCACCTCAACAGTGATGGTGATCGCATCTACTCCGTACACAGCGCTACCATACGTTTTAACAAGCATGCATTTTTTATCTGCTACAAGTTAAGCAGGTGAAGAGGGGAAGTCAATTACCTGTTAGTGGAAAGGTTTATGAATTATGGGTTATGGGTTATGGATTATGAGTTATAACCCATAACCCATAATCCATAACCTATAACTTTTGATTACCTGCCTTTGAATACGGGTTTTCTCTTTTCTAAAAACGCTGCCGTGCCTTCTTTCATATCTTCCGTTGCGAAACATTCGCCAAAGAGTTTGTTTTCGAGCGCATATCCATCGGCGTTATCTGCGGCATTCACGGCGGCGATACATTTGGTAATTGCAAGCGGAGCTTTGCTTACGATCAGTTGAAGAATGGATCTGGTTTTAATTATTAATTGATCAGAAGAAGTTACATGATTAACCAGTCCGTATTGAATTGCCATTTGAGCATTGATATTATTACCGGTAAGCATTGCCTCAAGGGCCGGGCCTCTACCGATATATTTAGTAAGCCTTTGTGTTCCGCCATAACCAGGGATCAGCCCCAGACTTATTTCCGGTTGCCCGAATTGTGCGTTGTCGCTGCATATCCGGAAATGACAGGCCATGGCCAGCTCACAGCCGCCTCCCAATGCAAATCCATTCACAGCGGCAACGACGGGTTTGGGTGCATTTTCAATTTTAAAGAAAATATCAAGACCGGTTTTTGCAAGCGCCATTCCTTCCTCTTTTGTAAGTCCTGCAAAACCACGTATGTCAGCACCGGCGGCAAATGCCTTTGCACCTGAACCCGTGATGATGGCGGCCCGGATAAGTGAGTTATCATAAACTTCCTGAATCGCTTCACCCAGTTCCCGTATCACTGTTGCATTGAGCGCATTTAATTTCTCGGGACGATTGATCGTAATAGTATAGATGCTATCTGATAATTCCGTTGTTAAAGTTTCATACATAAAGGGAAAGTTTCGTAATTCAAATGTACATAACAGTTCTTTCGGAATTTTGGCTAATAACCACGGGTTTTTAGTCTGTCTGCGGTTAGTTTTTCACTGTAGAATTTTCGGAACTTATCACTGGCGCCTGTAAGAAGCATAATGGCCGTTCCTTTTTCCCTTGCGTAAGGATTTGTAACACTATCGGTGATAACTGCTTTCGAGAATTGTTTTACAAAATCATAGTTCATTTCGTTGGGATTACTCTCAACTAAAACAAGATTTTCGAAATGAATAGAGTCCGGGATCCAATATAAAAAACTGGCGTTATCGCT
>DATHPV010000036.1:0-4210 GCA_035483495.1 Puia sp. | reverse complement strand
AAGTGCACTAACTGTAATGGTTACTGTCGAAGAGGCGGAGAAATTATTGTTGTCAGTTGCTGTTAGCTGAAAAATATATGTTCCGGGAACAAGACCATTTATCGTTGTGTTGTTTAAACTCAGATCAGGCATATTTACAGTACTCGGTCCGGAAACTTCACTCCATGTATAATTAGAAATAGTTCCTGTTATATCATTTGCCGTACCTGAAAGCGTAACTGAGTTTGTAGGTAAAATTATTGTTTGATCCGTACCTGCATTAACAGCCACTGGTTGACTAACGGTGATGGTTACCTGCGATGATGCAGATAAATTATTATTGTCTGTAACTGTCAGATTAAAAATATATGTGCCGGCAGAAAGATTGTTGACAGTTGTGGCAAGAGAATTCCCGGCGGTAAAACTTGCATTATTATCCGGACCAGAAACTTCACTCCAGGCAATATTATTGATTGAACCTGTTGCGTCGGTTGCAGTACCAGCAAGGGATGCTGAAGAAGGTAAATAAATAGTTTGATTAGAACCTGCATTTACAACTGGTGGTTGATTTAACGGATTCACAGTAATAGTCACCTGTGAAAAAGCAGATAAGTTATTATTGTCCGTAACCGTTAGTTGAAAAGTATATGTGCCGACAGAAAGATTTTTTGCAGTTGCAGCAAGTGTATTTCCATTGGTAAAAATTGCATTATTATCCGGCCCTGAAACTTCACTCCAAACAGTACTGATAATTATACCTGTTGCATCGGTTGCAACGCCGACAAGAGATGCTGTCGCTGGAAAAGTAATTGTTTGATTTAAACCCGCATTCACAACAGGTGGTTGATTTGGCGGATTCACAGTAACATTTACTGTTGCAGAAGCAGATAAATTATTATTGTCCGTAACCGTTAGTTGCAAAGTATATGTACCGGCAGAAAGATTGTTTACAGTTGTCACAAGCGCATTTGCATTGGCAAAACTTGCAGTGTTATCAGGTCCTGAAACTTCAGTCCAAAAAATATTGGTGATTGTTCCCGCATCGGTTGCAGTACCTACAAGAGAAGCCGCGGCTGGTAAAGTAATTGTTTGATTTGAACCAGCGCTCACAACAGGCGGTTGAAGTGGATTCACTGTAACAGTTACTGCAGAAGAAGCGGATAAATTATTATTGTCCGTAACCGTTAATTGAAAAGTATATGTGCCGACGGAAAGATTTTTTGCAGTTGCAGCAAGTGTATTTCCATTGGTAAAAGTTGCATTATTATCCGGGCCTGAAACTTCACTCCAAACAGTGCTGGTGATTGTGCCCGTTGCATCAGTAGCAGTGCCAACGAGTGATGCAGTTGCTGGAAAAGTAATTGTTTGATTTAAACCTGCATTTACTGTCGGCGGTGTCAGCGCCGCTTTTACAGTAACCTGAACACTGCCAGTACAAGAATCTCCATTGGCGTCTTTTACAACAACCTGGAAAGTATATGAACCTGCAACAAGAAAACTTGCTGTAGTTGTAACAGTTTTTGCATTTGCAATCGTTGCACTATTTTGTCCTGCAATTTGTGTCCAACTATATGAACTGATTGTAGAATTTGTGACTATTGATGCGGATGCATCCAACGTTGCAGTGGCTGGTAAAGTTATTGTCTGATTGGTTCCTGCATTACAACTTACCGAACTTGCCGGAAGATTTTGAATAAGAATAAGAGGATCTCCGGTTAGTGCAACTGTTCCACTTGCTGTTCCCGGGGAGCTTCCGTCATACAAATATTTTTTAAAAGTTCCCGATGGTAATGTAAAAGAGCCCGATGCAGTCTCCAGAGTATCTAAAGTTGTGATCGCCCAAAGAATATAAATTTTATTTCCGGAGCTGTCGAATCTTACTCCATCTACACCAGATGGTAATGTCGGTTGAGTGCCATCAACTTTATAATTCCCAAGCAAGGTTTGCATAGTTCTTATCGCCAAGCCGTGGCTGGTCAAAACTTCTTTCCCAACTGTTGCTTTCTGTAAATTCTTATACATTCCCATTGCGTCAATTTCACTCCCCGATGATCCATTATTTAATCCGCTATCACCTGTTTCTCCGGTTTGATAAAAATAAAAACTGTTCAAACCCGCAAGCATCATTTTTGCAAACACCTTGATCGTAAAATTTCTTTGCGTCCGGTCAGTTCCCCACGGCCTGTTTTGCGGAAACACTTCCATATCTCCGGAGGGAACATAACTCCATCGTGGAATATTTGTTTCCGTCATCATCGCGGGAAGATGTGCGCCTTTTTCATTAGTTTCAATCTGTCTTAAACTCTGAAGCTCTGCAAGAACAGCGTTTGCAGCATAATCAGAATTTCGATGAAACCCTGCCGGGCCGCAGGTTGTACCCGTCCATGCGCAATAGCACCAATCGTAATATGGATATTCATGAAAGCTTAATTCATCAACCCACTGACCGCCGCCTTTTCTTAAAAACCATTGGTAAAACCATTGATAACCGATTCCACCCGTGCAAATTTTTGCAGCTGGTTGATATTTCTTTACAACCTGGTTCGCAATTTTACAAAGCTGCACATAGCTTTCGAGCGAATCATACATATTCGTCAATTCATCGGGCGTTGGTTCAACAATTTGCCACGAAGTTTTACTCACCGTGGAATCATTATATGAGTCGCTTGAATTGGTAAGATCCGGTTCATTCCAAACTTCATAATAAGTAAAATATGGGCCCACGGATTGCATTACATCATAAATATATTTTGCCCAGGAATTCGCAGTATTTATTGTTCCATCACTATTGAATGGCGCATTATAAATTCCCGCCGGCAACCACGACTGATGTCCGCCTGCAGTTTTTTTTGTTGACTCGGTGCTGTATGTTGGTCCTGGTGAAGCAAATAAAAAAAATGTATTGTTCCTCATTCCTTTTGTTGAATAGGGATATTGCAATCTCGCCTGGAATGTTGCCATTCCATAAGTAAGATCATATTGAACAGGAACAGAAGATCGTGTGGAACGCGCGCCGGCAGCATACATCAGATCATACAATTGCTGATCTGTGTATTGTGTGCCGTAGTACCCCGGATTTTCACCCAGTGGTAATTGTGCATAGCTGTAATAACCGCAAAGAAAAATAATTATAGAAAAGAAAATTCTAAGGGTCGGCGTTGCAGTAAATAGATATTCGGTTTTTTTTCTCAAGGGCTCAATAAATAGTTTCATGGACTTGGAAAATAGGTTTTCAAGTGCAAAAGAAATACTGACTAACCTTCTTGATGTGGGAGATAGCTGTAAAAAATTTTCCGGGAATTATTGCTAAACAATTTTCACTCAGCAATTACGAATACATACATTCATCAAAATTCTTGCCAAACAAGGTTTTGCGCGAATTGAATGTGCAAACAGCGTTGATAATATACAGGTAAACTATTAAAAGACCCTCAGCAAAAACTGAGGGTCTTTTTGGTCTGACGGTCTCCGTCTGACTAAAAAAAATAAAATTATTTTTTCGATATAAATAAGTTATCAGCAAATGCTTCATTGAAATTTTGTACAGGATCGCCGGTTATATTGTGATAAACCGCGCTTACAAAAACTGTTTGCGCCGCGCTGAAAATTGCTGCAAGAATAAGAATTCCTAACACAGCCAGAACGATTCCGAGTATAACATTTATAAGCGAGCCGACAACAAATAAACCGCCGCCTACTACCAGCACTGCGAGAAAATGTATCAACCCAAAACTAAATGTTGCACCAAGACTTTCACCCCATTTTTCTTTCATCATTTTTGCTGAACGTTTCAATGCATCAACCGGACCAAGATTTTCGTAAGCAAT
This sequence comes from Puia sp., assembly GCA_035483495.1. GTDB lineage: Bacteria > Bacteroidota > Bacteroidia > Chitinophagales > Chitinophagaceae > Puia. The sequence goes on along the minus strand of DATHPV010000036.1, from coordinate 404 downwards.
CATGGGTACAACAAAAAATGCTGCAACATTCCAGGCGATGCCAATTAAGCTCGTAATTATTTTTCCGATTGAACCAACATTTTCCTGGATGATCCTTAAAACAGTTCCAACTATTGCAGCCAGCACTGACCAAGAAAAAATAGCGCCGATGCGGCTTACGCTAAAACGAAGTCCGTCGCTGACAGTTGGTTTTTCTCCTTTAAAATATAAATGCGTGCAATGAATAAGCGCCATGTTAAAGAACACCACGATAAAATAATTCACCAGGTAAAAAAGGAATAAGAAAATATAACCCAATGTTTTGTTCTGCACATCGAAATTACTTGCGTTCCAATCGTTTGAAGCAAGCACTCCGGTTATCACAGAACCGAATATCAGTATCATGGAAATAGCAGAGAGAATTG
>DATHPV010000035.1:0-2644 GCA_035483495.1 Puia sp. | reverse complement strand
TCCTGTTCGCTTTGGGCATCGTCGCCCTCGTACTACCTTATTTTAACAGGCTGACCGAAAAAGAAATGAGTCTTCAACTCGGCAGTCCTTTATTTTGGATTGCCATGTTTGTGTTTACACTGCTCACAGGATTATTGGCGGGCAGTTATCCGGCATTTTATCTTTCATCATTTAATCCTGTGAACACATTAAAAGGAAACTTAAATATTGGCAGGTCCGATGCATTGCCCCGAAAAATACTAGTGGTTATACAATTCGCTAGTTCCGTGATATTAATGATTGGTACTACGATCATTTATCAGGAAATTCAGTTTGGCAAAAACCGCCCGATCGGATTTGATAACAGAGGATTGATTTCGGTGGACTGGTCAGACGATATTGCCAAAAATTATGAAGCCCTGCGCGCTGATCTACTGAGTTCGGGGGCGGTTATCTCCGTGTGTCAAAGCAATTCACCCCCATCCGATATTTTCAGCAATAACAATGGTTGGGAATGGAAGGGTAGTCACCCAGTGGAAAAAACGACCGTCTTCTCTACAATTGCTACCACTTACGACTATACGAAAACCATCGGCATTAAATTAATTGCCGGCAGGGATTTCTCCCGGGATTATGCTGATTCCAATTCTGTTATTCTGAATGAAGCTGCGGTTAAGCGGATGGGACTAAAAAATCCTGTGGGGGAGCCATTGAAATGGAATGATAATAAAATGACGGTGATTGGAGTAATTCCGGACATTCAGATGGAGTCGCCCTTCCGTCCGATTTCACCCCTGACTATTATTTTCAATAAAAACTGGGTAGGGTTCGTGAACGTCAGGATGAATCCAAAAATGTCAGCTTCAAACGCTATTAAAAGGATTCAGCCGATTTTTGACAGGTACAATCCTGCCTTTCCTTTTGTATATCGTTTTGCCGATACTGAATATGCGAAGAAATTCAATTACGAAGAACTCGTGGGAAATCTGGCTGCCATCATAGCTGTAATTGCAATATTTATTTCCTGTCTTGGACTTTTTGGTCTTGCTTCATTCACAGCTGAACAACGGGTAAAGGAGATTGGTGTACGGAAAGTATTAGGAGCTAGTGTACTCAGTCTTTGGCGATTGCTTTCGAAGGATTTTGTAATACTCGTGTTGATCTCCTGTGGTTTTGCAGTTCCGGTGGCATATTATTTCATGAACGAATGGCTGAAGGGTTATGATTACAAAATTAATATTGGCTTCGGTGTTTTTATTCTGGTAATTGGATTGTCTATTATTATTACACTTGTTACCGTGAGTTTTCAGGCTATTCGTGCGGCTACGGCTAATCCTACAAGGAGCTTACGTTCAGAGTAGGTTAATTTACCTTTGAAGTAAGTTATGCGTGATAAAGCCAAGAATGATAAAAGAAAAGCCCTGTTCGGTCTTCTGGCTCGGTATTATTTTATGGATCTCCCTCTTTGTGCCTGCCGGAACTGTGGATTTTTGGCAGGCCTGGATTTATTTGTTCTTATTCTGTGGTTCGTCATTAATGATCACATTGTTTTTGATGAAGAAAGACATGGAGTTATTAAAGCGCAGAATAAACGCCGGCGCAGCAGCAGAGAAAGAGAGAAGTCAAAAGATCATACAATTACTGGCAAGTTTTTCTTTTATTGGAATACTGCTTACTCCGGGATTTGATCATCGTTTTAAATGGTCAAATGTTCCTTATTACCTCGTAATAACAGGAGAAATATTTGTGGTTCTGGGATTTTATATTGTGTTCCTTGTTTTTAAAGAAAATAGTTATACCTCAGCCACAATTGAAATTGCGGAGAATCAAAAAGTAATTTCAACCGGTCCTTATGCCGTAGTTCGTCATCCAATGTATTCAGGTGCGCTGCTTATGCTTGTTTTTACTCCTTTAGCGCTGGGTTCTTATTGGGATTTTATTTTTTCGATTTTAATTTTTATAGTGATTGTCTGGCGCCTGCTGGATGAGGAAAAGTTTCTGACTAAGAATCTTCCCGGATATGAAGCATATTGTACGAAAACCAGGTTCCGTCTAGTTCCCGCGATCTGGTAAATATGAATATGTTAGAATCTGTAAACTTAATGATGGTCTTTTTTAAACGCAGACATGATACCTCCTTGGAGATATTAATATTATCAATATCTTCCGTTCGGATTATTTTATTTGCTAAAATTTAAACGTTATGGGAAAAGGAATGCTGGTATTTTCCATTTTATTTTTAAGCACCAGGATATTGATGGCCCAGGAACCAACTGCAAAACCCGGCAAACCCGCCGAATTGAACAAGATGGTGATCACTGATTCGTCTATTACCACTAAAAATGAAATTACTATAAAGGGTCAGCGTGTGCCCTACACCGTTAATGCCGGCACCATGCCGGTTTGGGACGACGAAGGAAAACCAATGGCCAGTGTTTTCTATACTTATTATGAAAGATCGGATGTCAAAGACCGCAGTTCAAGACCCCTGATCATATCTTTTAATGGCGGCCCCGGCACGCCTTCTGTCTGGATGGAAATCGGATATACCGGTCCGAGGATCTTAAATGTGGATGATGAAGGATATCCTGTACAGCCTTATGGCTTACGTGATAATTCAAATTCAATATTAGACGTGGCAGATATTGTCTATGTGGATCCGGTA
>DATHPV010000034.1:0-3970 GCA_035483495.1 Puia sp. | reverse complement strand
GGTCTCTCTATGTTTCTTTCAACCGTCTTCGCCTGGGTAATTATGAACAACTGGCTGCAGGGTTTCGCGTACCGTATATCAATACCCTGGTGGATTTTTCTGATTGCGGGTATTTGCAATCTTATTCTTGCACTGATTACTATTAGTTTTCATGCAGTAAAAGCTGCGTCTATGAATCCCACAAAAAGCCTTAAATCTGAATGATTATGGGTTATGGATTATGAATAACTTATAACCTTAAGACATATTCATAATTAAATACGTTTTTTTCTTCCGAAAAAAGGGTTTTTACATCAAAAGTTGAGGTAATAAATATATTACCTTACTTTTGTGAAGTACAATGAACTAATAAGGATACTTAAAAAAGACGGACGGTATGTTATAAGACAAACAGGAAGTCATTTAATAATGGGTCATAATAAAAAACAAATAGGATAATTTGCCCCGATCATGGCAGTAAAGAAATTGGAAAAGGCCTGGAAATAAGAATCAAAAAAGACGCAGGATTATTATAAAGTAGTATTATGAAAATCGAAATGATTGTTGAAAAAACAAGGACCGGATATTCAGCTTATGCTGATAATACTGAGGATATGATTTTTACTGTTGGCAAAGATTTGGAGGAATTGAAAAAGAATATCCTCGAAGTAGTAAATCTATCCCTCGAAGACCAGGGGAAAACTGTTGCAATGGGTGATATAAAAATCACTCTGGACCTTCCACAGTTCTTTTCGTTCTATAAGGTCATTAACGCCAAAGCGTTCTCGGAAAGAATTGGGATGAATCAAAGTCTTTTGGCTCAATATATAAAAGGAAACAAAAGGCCTTCTCTTGCCCAGAAAAAAAGAATATTAAAAGGTGTGCATCAGGTAGGTAGAGAACTGGTGGCAATTAAAAGTCTTATCTGAATTCTTCCAAACCTGGAGATTACCCTGCATGCGAAAGCCGGTAAACATAGATGTTAACAATTGACGTTTAAATCTTCGCCAGTCTTGCAACTGCAGAAGAAATCGTTTCTTTCTTTTTTGCGAAACAAAAACGCAAAACCTTATCATCCTTACCGGACTGATAAAAAGCAGAAACGGGAATCGCGGCAACACCACATTTTGCAACGAGCTCTTTAGCAAAGACGGCATCAGATTCTTCGGAAATGTCTTTGTAAGAATAAATCTGAAAATAACTGCCATAGGTTGGGAGTGCCGTGAAGCGCGTGGCAGACATGAGTTGCTGAAAATAATCTCTTTTCTCCTGCATGAAGTTCGGCAGGGATAAATAGTGGGATGGTTCCTTCAGAAAAGTTGCAAGCGCTACCTGCGTCGGCGTAAAACAACTGAAGGCATTGAACTGATGAAATTTCCTGTATTCTTTTGTCAATGCTTCAGGAGCTACACAGTACCCGAGTTTCCATCCCGTGCAATGAAAAACTTTTCCAAGGGAGAAACACACAAAACTTCTTTCAAATAAATCAGGATACCGAAGAATCGAATAGTGCGTTTTCCCATCGAGTATAAGATGCTCGTATACTTCATCGGAGACGATAAAAATATTAGTATCGAAAACAAATCGTCGAAGCTCTTCAATGTCGTCAGCAGAAAGCACGGCACCTGTTGGATTATGCGGTGAATTCAAAATGATCGCTTTCGTTTTGGCAGTTTTTGCTTCGCGAACCTTTTCCCAGTCGATCCGGTAACTGGGATACTCTAATGAAATCGGAACAGGAATCGCTCCATTCATCCACACATTCGGAATATAACTATCATAAGCCGGTTCAAATAGAATTACTTCATCGCCCGGCTCCAATATGGTGCTGAGCGCAGAATAAATCGCATAAGTACCTCCCGCAGTAATTGTGATTTCTGTTTCAGGATTTACAGCATGTTTATAAAGAGATTCAATTTTGTCAGCCAGCGTTTTCATCAACGGCGGATAACCCGGCATCGGTGCGTACTGATTAAAACCATCGCGCATCGCTTTCGCCACCAGCTCTACCAGCTCAGCGTCCATTGGGAAATCAGGAAAACCCTGACCGAGATTGATCGCGCCGGTATCCGATGCCAGCTTGCTCATCACGGTGAAGATGGTTGTTCCGACGTTGGGGAGCTTTGAGTGTAACTGCATATTGGTTGACGGATGATCCCGCACGTGCGGGAACGGTTGACAGATGACTGTTAGTCAAAGATCATTATAAATTAAATTTTACATTCCATTCCCACATTCATTCATCTACACAATTCCACAATTCCACATTATGAAAGACAGGTTATAAATATTCATCGCCGATGTTACGTCGTACTTCCGCAACATAATCTTTTATCTCCTGCTCTTTTTCTCTCCTGCACACTAATAAAACATCGTGCGTATCAACGACAATAAATTCATCCAGCCCCTGAAGCACGATGAGTTTTTTATTTCCGGAATGAACGATACATTTATTGGCATCCACGATCATCACGTTCTCTCCCGCGATGGCATTGCCAAGTTCATCCTTCTCAAGATTTTCATAAGCACTGTTCCAGGTTCCCAGATCACTCCACCCGAATGAGGAGGGAATCACGTATACGTTGTTGGCTTTTTCCATGATGCCAAAATCGATCGAGATCGTTGTGCAGAGGGGATAAATATGTTCGAGGACTTTTTTCTCGTCAGGTGTATTGAAAGATTCCTTTTCCGCAGCAAACACGTCGTACATCTCCGGCATATAGGTTTCAAATGCCTTAATGATATTTTTCACCTGCCACACGAATATGCCCGCATTCCAGAGAAAATCTCCGCTGGCCAGAAATGTTTTCGCGAGTTCCAGATTCGGCTTCTCGGTAAATGTTTTTACTTTATAGGTATTGTCTGACACGGTGTGCAATTCTCTTTGAATATATCCGTAACCGGTGTTCGGTTTCAGAGGTGTGATGCCAAGTGTGATCAGCGCATTGTGTTTGTTCACGAAGCTGAGCGCTTCCAGACAAACTTTTTTAAATGCGATCCTGTCGAGTACCATATGATCCGCGGGTGCAACGATCAGTGATGCCTTCGGATCCTTCTGCATTAATTTAAAAGAAATATAAGCGATGCAGGGAGCAGTATTTTTTCGGGAAGGTTCACCAAGAATATTTTCCTTACGCACATGTGGCAATTGTTCTTTCACAATATGCATGTACTCGATCGACGTAACGATATAAATATTTTCCGGTGGAATAAAATCAGTTAGTCGTTGAAAAGTAGCCTGTATCAGCGTTTGTCCGACATTTAAAATATCCAGGAATTGTTTGGGATAATTCTGCCGGCTCATGGGCCAGAAGCGACTTCCAATTCCCCCTGCCATGATAACCGCGTACTGGTGTTCGTTCATAATGTCTTTTTGATAAATCCTTTTATGGTTGGTTGACGGTTGACGGTTAACGGTATACCGTCAACCGTCAACCGTTAACCGTCAACCTAAATAATTCCTTCCTTCACCAAATCATGTATATGCAAAAACCCCACATACTTCTCTCCCTCCATCACCGGCAGCTGACTGATATCTTTTGTTCTCAAAATCTCCAACGCTTCTATCGCCAGTGCGTCTTTTTGTATCGTTGTTGGTTTTGAACTCATGATTTCCCGCGCATTCACCTGTGATGTATTTGCGTTCTTCTCCAGCATTCTTCTCAAATCTCCATCGGTGATGATCCCCAGCAATTCCTGGGCCTCGTTCACAACAGCGGTTGCTCCCAGTCTCTTCGAAGTCATTTCCAAAATCACTTCCCTGAGCGAAGCACCCACGGTTACCTGTGGTTTTGCATTATGAACATAGATATCACTTACACGCAGGTAGAGTTTTTTTCCCAGCGTACCACCAGGATGAAATCTTGCAAAATCTTCCGAACCAAATCCCTTGATCTCCATCAATGTGATCGCGAGTGCATCTCCCATTACGAGCTGCGCGGTGGTGCTGCTCGTAGGCGCGAGATTATATAAACAGGCTTCTTCCGAAACC
>DATHPV010000033.1:0-4714 GCA_035483495.1 Puia sp. | reverse complement strand
TTTAAATGATCATACTGATAAGTTATCATACAACTGTCAGTTCCTGAATTATAAACATTTTGTATTATCTGATTAGAAACCGAATCAATTATATATGTATTACGTTGCATATTTAACTGATAAGTACTGTCTCCTCCCTGATAAATAGACAAACTATTGATAAGGTATAGTGAATCAAAATCAGGAGGTGGATTATTTACAGATTTTGTGCATGATGTTGTAGTTAACACCAAAAAAATTGTAAATGAATGGAAAATGTAAATGATACTTCTGAATCGGAGTTTTATGGGTTGGGGCATGGGCGTTTTCAGTCTTGAATCTCTTTAACGGCTGTAATTGACCATTAGTATTTCCATCTTTCCGGATTTTCAAGGCTTTGCAGGTAATTCATTGTTTCGCCGGGATTTATTGGAACTTTATTCCATCTTACCAGTCTGATCAATTGCGTGAACGATAGTAAAGGAAATAATCCGGAAGACAAGCACCTGATAAACCGCGTATTGCATGGCGATACCCGGGCTTTTGGCATTATTATAAAAAACACCGAAAACCTGGTAGCGCAGATTGTTTTCAAAATGGTTCCGACAGTGGAAGACCGCAAGGACCTCGCGCAGGATATATACCTCAAGACATTTCACAACCTGGAAGGCTTCAAGTTTGAATCTAAACTCTCCACCTGGATTGCCAGGATTGCTTATAATACGTGTTTGTCGTGGATAGAGAAGAAAAAGCTGATTCTACCCGGTAATCTGCATGATGATGAAAACAATGACTTGCCATTAAAAAATGTTTATCAGCATTCTTTTCAGGATTCAGAATCTATTTTGTCTCAAAAAGAACTTTCAGGAATTCTTAGAAAAGAAATCGACGATTTGCCGGTTATATACAAAACGCTTATTACGCTCTTTCATCATGAATCCATGAGCTATGAAGAACTATCGCAGGTTACAGGACTGCCAGAAGGCACCGTGAAAAGTTCACTGTTCCGTGCGAGGAGAATGCTGAAAGAAAAATTATTGTCAAAATATCAAAAGGAGGCTTTATGAATATTCATCCTTCAGAAAAAGAAATACAACAATTCGCGATTGACAAATCCGATTGCGATACTGTGGCGATTGTTCACATCGAATCATGTGCGAAATGTTTAGCTGAGGTTTCCAATTACCAGTTGCTATTCACGGGAATAGGGCAACAAAACAAACCTGCGTTTGACTTTGATCTGTCGGCTCTCGTGATTCCTCAGTTGCCATCAGCAAAAACGCGGTTATCTCCTGATCAGTTTATATCCGGATTCCTGGTATTTTTTATTTCCTGTTTTGTGGGCGTGCCCGTCGTTCTCTTTAATAAATATATCCTGAATATGTTCAGCGACATTTCTCCCTTTTTCATTTACGCGATTATTGGGAGTGCAACCGTTATTGTAATTTATAAAACACTCAGTTTGTATAAAAAATATCAAAAACAAATGCAGTTATTAAATTTTAATTAGAATAATTGGAACAGAAATTCAAGTTACCCGTCATATGGTAAGAATACAAAAAACTAAAATGAAAAAATTACTCACTACCGCAGGCATCCTTTGCATGGCATTTGCTGTACAGGCACAGTCACCCGAAAATTTCAACCCTTTAACAGACAGACAATTTTATTTCGACACGCTGAACATTATCGGTATTCTGTCCGGGCTCTATATCATTTCTTCTTTCATTCAGCGCCTGTTCAAACAATATTATGGCTATCGGATCAAAAACCGGATGCTTGACAAAGGAACCGAAGAAAATATTGTAAAAGAACTTCTGCAACCTGAGAAAAAAGACAACAAGGATTATGTATTGCAATGGTTCTGTATGCTTGCATCCATAGGTGCTGGTATATTCCTGGTATCGTGGATAAGACCATTTGGATTACATTCTCTTGCTATTCTCGCATTTAGTATAGCTGCAGGTTTCGGTGCATACTTCTACTTTTCAAGGCAAACTGAAAAAATGCATTAATCATTCGTGAAGAGGGTATCGTGTGATAAATCTTATGGTCTATTCAAATAAATAAAATGAAACTGATATTTTTTCTGGTTGCGTTTAGTCTGATCAGTCTCCGGATGTATTTCTCCTGGTTGGGGAAAGACAGGGAAAACAGGGGGATCAGTGAAAGTAATATGGTTGTGAAATCAGATAATTTTCTGGAAAAAATAAGCTATGTCGGAAAGTTTCAGCTTCTGGATGACGAATCTGGTTTCAAAAGTATTTCTCCGGGAGGATATTTTAAATATGAGATGAATGATGAACGTGTAAAGGCGGAAAGTAATCTGAAAGGAGAAATTGAATATACTTTGTATGACGGAAAAGATAATCTTGTTGTGAGCGACGATAAGGGCAAAAAGCTCTTAAAGGAAGCGATAAAAGAAATGATTGCCTGGGGTTATGATGCTCAGGGAAGAATGGAAAGGATTTATAAAAAAGAAGGGGTTAAAGGTTTATTGGCTGAAGTTGACAGTATGAGGGTTAGTCAGACTAAGATTGTTTATCTGAATCGGTTGTTTTCGCTCATTGATTCTCTTTCACCCGAAGATCAGGTTCTTGTTGTCGACAAAGTAAAATCGTTGAATTCTGATATGGACGAAAGGCAACTATTGGAAAAAATACCTTTAACACAACTCAAGAATCCAAAAATTTCAGCTACTTATTTTGATGTTGCTGGTGGTATTAATTCAGATATGGATAAGGCAAGTATACTCAATCATTATCTGAATCTGGATACGATTACAACAGAAAATACTTTTAAATTACTGCGGGTGTCTGCTACGCTGAACTCTGATATGGATAAGGCCAATGTGTACAAAAAAACAATCGAAAAAGGAATTATCAACGGCCCTGGTTACGACAGCCTTTTGAATCTTGTATCAGATATAAATTCTGATATGGACAAAGCAAACCTGTATAAAGAGTTAATTGCATTAGGAAATATTTCAGAAGCGCAATGGATTGATTTGGTAGATAAGATTTCCTCCATAAACTCCGATATGGATAAAGCTAATCTATATAAAGAGTTAATTAGAATGGATAATATTTCAGAGGCTCTGTGGGTTGATCTGATTGGTAAGGTTTCTTCCATGAACTCCGATATGGATAAAGCAAACCTGCTTGTTGCAATCGCTTCAAAAATGCCTAAAACTGATATTGTTAAAACCAACTACCAGAAAGCCGCTAAAACCATAAATAACGATATGGATTACGGCAAAGTAATGCGGGCAATGGAATAAGTTTAATGGTTAACAGTACCAGCCTGTAAAATACTAACACAAAATTCGTTGGCAATAGAACGAAAGTTAGGGTTAACATGAATTTGGCTAAATGGCCGCGAGACTATCTATCTTTCTTTGAATACCCTGCCTACCGGTTACTGTTTTAGCAAAGTCCATCGCTTTCCCGAAATATTTTTTTGCTTTTTTATTGTCAAGGTCGGTATACAATTCTCCAAGAAGGCTAAAATAAAAGGGATTGTCTTCGAGATTTAATTTTTCAGTTTCTGCAATTGCTCTTTCCTTCCCATAAAGTTTCGCTATTGCAAAAGCCCTGTTTAATGCTGCAACAGGGGAGTATTCTAATTGCAGTAAACGGTCATAAAGAAGCAAAACATTTGTCCATTTTTCCTTGGTATCTGTTTTTTGTGTGCTCCAGTAAGCAATACTGGCTTCCAGATGATATTTCGAAATATCATTCCCTTCGGCCGCACAACGTAAGAAATAAGCACCCTTGCTGATTAATTCCTGGTTCCATAAACTGATATCCTGATCCTCATATAAAACAGGATCGCCGTTTTTATTCATTCTTGCCTCAAATCTTGACGCGTGAAAACACATCAGGGCAAGTAATGCATTAGCAGAGGGTTTATTTGTTTCCTTATTTTCAATAAGCATATTGCACAAACGCATCGCTTCCAGGCAAAAATCTTTGCGCAGGGTATCATTCTGGCACTCGGAGTAATATCCCTCATTAAAAAGTAAATAAATAGTCGTTAACACGGTTTCCAGTCGCTCAGCAATTTGAGAAGTGGGTGGCATTTCAATTTTTATTTTCTGTTCCCTGAGTTTTTCTTTCGCACGAAATAATCTTTTATTAATAGTTTCTTTATTTGTAAGGAATGCATCGGCAATTTCTTCTATGCCAAAACCACAAAGAATACGAAGAGATAATCCGATTTGGGCTTCCTGAGAAATGGATGGGTGACAGATCGCAAACATCATCTGCAGTTGACTGTCATTGATATTCTGCTGTGTTAAATCAATCTCCCGTTCAAAAGATTGCGATAATTCTCTCTTTAATTCCCGTGCAATTTTCCCCTCGAAAACTTTGTCCCTCTGTAAATGATTTTTTGCTTTATTTTTCGCAACGTTGTAAAGCCATGCAACAGGATTTGGAGGGAGTCCATTCAATCCCCAGATCTGACTGGCAGTCAGAAAGGTTTCGCTCGAAATATCCTCTGCTGTTTCTATCTGATCAAATCCGAATTGCCGGCAGAGGACAGAAACAATTTTTTGATATTCCGAGCGAAAAAGATGCGGTATTAATTCCTGTTGCTGCATGTATCAATGTGTTCCGTCTCTTCTGGCAATTTTTCGAACTTCTACCGTATTTCCATCTCCCTGTAACACAGGAGAACCTTTCGCAAATTCAACGGCTTCATCAATGGAATCTGCTTTCACCATAATATAACC
>DATHPV010000032.1:0-6274 GCA_035483495.1 Puia sp. | reverse complement strand
CTTGCCGCCATTAGTGGCGCAATCGTCGCCGCACCAATAGCTCTGCCCGCGATCGTTGTCACGGTTGCAGGTTATCTCGCAGTTGCAGGAACAGTAGTCGGAGCCGTGAGTCAGATCACGATTCCGGGAGATAATTAGTCACGCCGACGGCGTGATGAAAATCATACCCCTTCTTTGCTAGCGAGGAGGGGTTTTTTTAAAATGAATTATTGTTTTCCTTGAGTCTGTATGCCTTGGACGCTTCTTTCAGATCTTCATCGATATTTTCATCGTAAGAGAAATTATTGACTTGCCATTTATCTTTTGGTTTATAGAACAAAAAGGTAAATCTCATTGGCTCTCTTTCAAAACGAACAATATAAATGACTATTTTAATATTTGCTCCAGCGGTTTTTTCTGTTAGCAATTCATATCCCAGATATTCCCCAACAACTCTTGGAAGATCTTTGACCTTATTTTCCAGATCTACTACGTCATCTATTTTTTTAGTGTACCATTTATTAGTAGAGAAACAATATTCTACCGCCTTGGAAGGCTCCGTGGGGAAAAGGCTAAAGAACTTATCAGTTATTTCATTTGTGGTTGCTTGTCCGGAAGTCGCCAGGGATATTAATATTAAGACAAGCCCTGGTATTGAGATTCTGAGAAATTGCTTTTTCATGTTTATTATTAAAGGTTATTTGTATATCTTAAAGTTACTCAAAACGAAATTACCTGGGTGTAATACAATTGGGAAGTAATCGGGTTAAATCTACGGCCCTACAGTAATCTTATTTAAAAAGAAACTTACATGAGCGCCTTGTTCGCGAAGTGAACGGATGACTTCTTTCAGATTGGCATCACGCGGGATGTTGAGGTTATATTTTTTGTCGGGTATAGTACCAACATAATCAATAGTCACATCATACCAGCGACTGATATCGCGCATGATGGTTTGTATGTCTGCGTTGTGATATAGTGTAATTCCATTTTTCCAGGCAATCACATCATTTCCATTTTGCGCCGGGTTATTGATCGTGGTAATATTTTGTGGTTCGTCGGGGTAGTTCCTGATATTGAAGTGAGAGCCGGCATTTTCGGTTGACGGTGCGCGGTTGACGGTTGACGGGAGTGAAATGATAAATGTTTTCTTTGAGTTTTGTGCGATTTCGAAATAAGCTTCGCCTTGCACTTCCAGATAGATGGTATCCTTCGAGAAGTTCAAGGGATATTTCAGGGAGCTTTCGGCGTTAAGCCATACTACAGATCCGTCGGACAAATTAACGATAACTTCCCCGCCCCTTGGTGTCACAATTTTATTGTATTTGTCTAAACTCGCCTTTCGGTCGCTTGGCACTATGTATGTCAATTCTCCTTTTTCATTCTCTACTACTTTTATACCTGCCGTGCCTGCATCCCATCCTCTTGTAAAGGAATTCATTGCATGGAGAATTCCGTCGGACGAAACGAAGCTGGCCGTAAAAGATCCGGGTTTTCCTATTTCCTGCCATTTGTTGACAGAATATAAACCGATTGAAATCAACAAAACCGATGCTGCAATACGTTTTAAGTAGAAGAAGCGGGGACGGAGTTTCTCCGTTTTTTGATATTCAAACTGCGGGAATTTTTCCTGCAGTTTTTGAAACACATAATCTCGGTCTTCATAAATCCTGCTTATACGCTTCCTGATTTGCTCCGGGTCTGTCGCTGTTTGAAACAACTGTTCGTTGCCCGATGATTCATTACGCCAGGCAGTCAATGCGGCTTTGTCATTACGGGAAAGCTCATTTCTCGTATGTCTGAATAACAGCTCACCTACTTTTTCAGGAGTACTCATAAAAAAATGATTGAAAACATAAATCGAACATCTGGTTTAATCTCCATTCTCAGCTTCTTAAGAGCCTTTGTTATTTGTTTCTCCACCGCTTTTTCGGAAATACCGAGGCTTTCGGCGATCTCCCCGTTTTTTAGTTTGGTGGTATAGTAAATCGTAAAGACTTCCTTGCACTTGGGTGGCAATTCTTCAATCGTCTTGATGATTTTTTGAATAAGATATCCTCTTGTTTCTGCATCGGTCGCCTCTTTGATAAAAACATGTTCCAAATGATATGCGATATCCACCGATTTGGCTCCTGTTTTTTGAACGCGTTTGAGATAATTCAGCGAAGCATTTTTTGCCGAAACGACTAACCATTTACGGATGGCTTCCATCGATTCAAATGGCTTGTCGTGTTCAAGTAAAGCGAAGAGTGTATCAGAAACCATTTCCTTCGATTCCGGAGAGTGGTTGGTAAGGTTGCCGATAATCTCAGATACTAAAGGATAATAATTCATCCACACTTGTCCAACCTCTTTCGGATCCCCTTTATTAAATCCTTTGACGGTTGCGTCAGCGCTCATGTTGGTTAAATATGATTAGCAATTTAAGTTATCGATGAATATCCGCCTATAAGTGGAAACCCTTAGATGGAAAATAACTCACAACAACCGACAACCGAAATACCCTACCTTTTTTTCCAACTATTTTTTAGAATAGATAAAATAGTTCACAACAACCGGGAAGTGAAATACCCTACCTTTTTTTACTTAATTCTGAAAAGATAAATAGTTGGTATGAATTGATTTTTTTATGCAACAGAATTTTATTTTTAAATTCTATTTGGAAAATCAAAATATAATATATGCTTGATTTTACCCGCAAACTCCACGAAGATCTTCTACTTCAACTCGAAGAACTGGACGACCTTCCAGACAACGAAAAAACAAATCCAGATGGAAAAATCAAACTACTCACGAAAGCGATTGACCAGTTAAAAAGCAGACTGAAATCTTTTGTATTCGACACGGAAGAAGATGAGATTCATTTTTTCAAAAATGAATTACCTGTGTTTCTCTCACTGTTTATTTATTATTCTGAAAAAGGAGCGATTGAATGCAGCCGGACTGTCGGAACAGGAAAATCAAGTCAGGAGTTTCTGGAAACTGTTCTGGACAAGATGGAATATTTTTTCAACGCAAACATGGACTTCTTTAATTACTGTCGTTTCGGAAAAACGAGATTCGACAAATATTATTTCCTGCGCAACCTGGCTACTTACAACGAACACCTGGATATGCCTGTATTCATGCTGGACGAATCCTTTTGTACCATCTATAGCTGGAAGCTGTCGACCATCATTGCTTATTCCAGACTGGAAAAGGAAATCCGGAACAGTCCGACACATAATGAAATACTGAATACAAGAGAAGCGGGGGATAAAGAGTTCCCCGAATTTAATTTGGCCTGGACAGATACCAAACGCGGCCTCATCGAACTTATTTATTCATTGCAGAAGCAGGGATCGTTTAACAATGGTCAGGCGGACCTGAATAGCATTGTGCGGTGTTTTGAAAAAACATTCTCTGTGGATCTGGGCAATACGTCATCCAGTTACCAGCAGATCCTATCGCGGAAAAAGGGCAGCACCAATTTTCTATATAAGCTCGTGGAGAAATTTGAACAGGGGATAGGGAAAATAGATGAACAACGGTATCGCAGGAGATAATCAATCATTATAAAACCTAAAACAATCAGTTATGACAAATCAAACGATGACTTCAAAAGGTCCTGGAGCAAAAAGTAGTGTTGTGCTCTATCAGTTGAAGGGAAAGGATTATGTACGTTCTGCTCCCAAGTTATTCAAAACTTTAAACATTGAAAATGCAAAAGGCTACCAGCTCACGTTGGCTTATCTGATTTCTAAAACGATTCGTCAGCACCTTCATTCCATCATTCCACATCCGTCAGATGTCGAAATGCAGAATCTATTGAGAACCGAAGTCCTGGAGTACGTATCATGCGGCTGCAAGGATTCGGACGCGTGGATAACTCACGCCTCTCTGATTGATGATTTTCGTTTCTCCAATAGGGGCCTGACCGAAAATAATAAATGGGTATCCAAAATCAGGATCAGGCGTAAATCGTCACGACGTTTGGAAATAAAAATTCCCTCATTCGTACCTGCGAAATCCATTCAGGCACCCTGGCATACCTATAAGGTTCTATGTAAAATTGCCATCAGTGTTTGCTATCGCAAGACCGGAGCTTCAGTCGATAATATAGTCACGGAGTTTGGTTTTCCTTTCGATAATGTAAAAATACCTGCGCTGACTATTCCCCTGGAATTAAAAACTCCCAAGATGAGTATTGTTATAACTGGTCTGGGTATGAAGTTTAGAACAACACACAAATATGCCTTACACAAAGAAGAAGCGGATAAATGTTTCCAGTCAGCTATTATTCATACGCTTGGGGTATAGACTAATTTTTTAATTCTTTTTTAAAATAATATTTTATGTTCATAAACAGCAGACTTCCAGCTTACGTACTATCATTGATTCTATCTTTTTATGTGTACATACTTTTTTCAAAATATTTAATATTTGAGGGAGTATTGGACTCAGGTTGGCCATACGTAATATTTTATTGCGCAATTTTCGTATTTGGAGTTCTTAGCTGGGTTCATTTTTATATGCCTAAGCTAGGGTCAACATTACTAACGATTTCGATTGTGGTTATGTTTATTAGTTGGTTTGTAATACTTAAAAATGGTCATCTAGGTAATTATGGACCTGATAAAATAGAAACCTTGTTCTTATTGGTCCTAAGTTGTTTAACGATCGCTGCCATCCAATCAGCGGGAGATGAAGAATACCTGGGAAGAGAAGTCAAAATAGCGCTCTCGGTTATACCGTTTAGCCTTGTTGTATATTTATTTCTTCATTACCGTTTTATGTTGGTTTAGGTTTCAGTGATTGCTTTATTTTGTTATCGGAAACTTCGTCTGCATCAACTGGCAGAAAAAGAAAGAAATATGAGGCTTACAATAATATTAATCTCATTATTTTACTGGGAGAGCTTTTTTCAAACTTTATCTTTCGGTAACAAAAAGGCAATCATGCAACAAACAGATACCACGTTAATAATTGGCAATCCAATTATCAAAGACAAATACACGGCTGACCCGACCGCATTGGTCCATGATGACACTGTATTTATTTACACCGGTCATGATGAAGCACCTGTTGGGACGGAAAAATATGTAATGAATGATTGGCTGTGTTTTTCGTCAAAGGATATGGTTAACTGGACCGAATATCCATCGCCATTAAAGGCAACAGACTTTAAATGGTCAAATGGTAAAGCATATGCTTCAAAAGTGATAGAATTTAATGGTGAGTTTTACTGGTATGTCGCGGTTAATCACGCCACTGGCAGCGGATCGGCAATCGGTGTTGCTAAATCCAAATATCCAACCGGACCTTTTGTAGATGCACGGGGCTCTGCTTTGATTACTATTGATATGCTTCCAAAGTTCGTTGATGAAAAAGCCAATCTTGATCCAACAGTAATGGTTGATGATAATGGACAGGCATATATTTTCTGGGGACATAAGATATGCTATTACGCAAAATTGAAAAAAAACCTTATTGAACTGGACGGACCTATCAAAACATTGCAATTACCTGGATTTGAGGAAGGCGCTAATATCCATAAACGCAATGGCTGGTATTACCTTTCATACGGTTATCAGATGCCTGAAAAGGTAGCTTATGTAATGAGTAGAAACATTGATGGACCCTGGGAGTTTAAAGGAATATTGAATGAGATCGCTGGAAATTGCGAGACAAACAGAGCAGCTATTTTAGACTTCAGGGGAAAATCCTACTTCATCTATCACAACGGCGCTTTGATGAACGGAGGGAGTCATCGGCGGTCAGTGTGTATCGATTATCTGTATTATAATCCTGATGGCACCATGAAACGAGTAATTATGACCTCTGAAGGAGTTAAGCAAGCAAAATAAATGACTAGGATTTATTTTTTATTTCATTTCTGTAAGCCAAAATCACAATAACCGCAGCCATAATCGCAATCCCAATCACTATTAAACCAGCGGGAATATTCGGCTCCGCCATTACACCATGAACGTCATGTTTTCTCATAACCGTGCCGGCGAAGACTAGTAAAACGAAAGAAAAACCTAATCTTACGACTAATTTCTGTTTCGGGCTTTTATTGGTGTTTGGTTCCATTTATTTTGATGCAATGGTTTTTGGGTCTCTTCATGCTATAGCTGTTTATTCACGAATCTCAATTCTTATAATTCTATTTTTATATAAATCCTTGCGTAGTTTATAGTAGGTTAGTCTATAATAGTTTTTGGGAGAAATTAAACCGCCCAAAGATGCAGCATTATTATAGCCGGGTGCATTGTGTATAAAGTCAGAATATTCGAAATGCACTCCATTAATA
>DATHPV010000031.1:0-3640 GCA_035483495.1 Puia sp. | reverse complement strand
TAACTACAAGCTCCTGCATTTCATGACGTGCATACATAGTTACGTTACCAAGTGCTACCTGCCTTTCGAGTGCCTGATATGCACCAATGAGCAACTGCTGTCCTGTCTGGCCGGCCGCATAAAAAGTTCTTTGTACCTGTGTTCCTCCAAAAGAACGATTACTCAGCAAACCTCCATATTCGCGTGCAAAGGGAACACCCTGCGCTACGCACTGATCAATAATATTCGCGCTTACTTCTGCAAGTCTGTGAACATTTGATTCGCGTGAACGATAGTCGCCTCCTTTCACTGTATCGTAAAACAAACGGAAAATACTGTCACCGTCATTTTGATAATTCTTGGCCGCATTGATACCGCCCTGCGCGGCAATGCTATGGGCACGTCGTGGAGAATCCTGAAAACAAAAGGCTTTTACCTGATATCCCATTTCTGCAAGTGCTGCAGCCGCTGATGCTCCCGCCAGACCCGTTCCCACAACGATGATCTCTATTTTTCGTTTGTTTGCCGGGTTAACCAGTTTGACATGACCCTTGTATTCATTCCACTGTTGCTCCAGGGGCCCCGCGGGAATTTTTGAATCGAGCATAAACTTTTTGAGAATTTACATTATTGATCAAATGGAAATTATATTAACTGACCCATCCGACGAGAACTGAAACCGGCATCATCGCAAAAGCCAATGATACAATAACAGAAAATCCAAAACCAAATCCTTTTATCAGATTTATATATTTCCCATTTGGAATACCCAGAGTCCTGAACGCACTTTGAAACCCATGAAGCAGGTGGTACATCAGGGATATACAGCCCAGTACATATAAGGAAACCACCAGCGGGTTCTGAAAAACACGGATGATTTCTGCATATTGATTCGCTACTTCCTTTCCATTTATATCAATGGTTGGCAACTCTGTAAATCGGGAAGGCACCCAAAAATGAGCAAGATGCATTACCAGGAAAAAAAGGAGAAGAGTGCCCAGCAAACCCATACTCCTGCTGTACCATTTGCTACCCTTGCTGCCCATTTTTACAGCGTATCCGGTTTGACGACGCGAGCGATTCTGAATTTCTACCACAAGTCCCTGTACAATATGTAAGAGCAGCCCGGCAAATAATCCTACTTCCACAATTCTGATTACGATCGTAGTTGCCATAAAATGCGAAGCAAGATTAAACATCTGTCCGCCATCGTTGGCCCAGATACAAGCATTAATACCCACATGTACTACGAGAAATGAAATCAGGAAAATTCCTGTAAGAGACATTATAAACTTTTTGCCAATCGACGAAGTGAAGAATTCAGACCATTTCATATTTGCATTGAAAATTGAAAATCAGTGGTATAAGGCAAAAATAAGGCAGGAAACGGGAATTCCCTATCTTAGCCCCAAAAATCTGTTTTGATGAAGCGCGAAGAAGATTTTGAGGCTAATCTTTCTGGTGAGGAAGGAACTACAGAAGAAACAAAAACGAGTTGGTTCAAAAGAATCAAAAAAGGAATACTTACCAGCACTGCAGAGAAAAAAGAAACGCCCGAGGGACTATGGACCAAATGCCCGAACTGCAATTATATTTGTACAGTTACAGAACTTCGGGAAAATGTTTTCGTTTGTCCTAAATGTTCCTTTCATCATCGGATAGGCAGTGACGAATATTTCGAAATCCTTTTTAACGACAATAAATATGATGTTCTGTACGAGAACATCCGCTCAAAAGATTTTCTGCATTTTACAGATCTGAAGTCATACGGAAAACGGCTTGAGGAAACCTGGAATAAAACAGATATTACAGACTCCATTCGTATCGCCACGGGGGAAGTTCGGGAACATCATATGGTAGTCGGATGCATGGATTTTGAATTCATTGGTGGTTCCCTCGGAAGCGTGATGGGAGAACGTCTTGCGAGAGCTGCGGACTACTGCCTGCTACATAGAGCCCCTCTTCTGATCATTTGCAAATCAGGTGGAGCGCGCATGATGGAAAGCGCGTTTTCTCTCATGCAACTGGCAAAGGTTTCAGCCAAACTTTCACAACTGACTGATGCAAGAATTCCATATATATCATTACTAACAGATCCATCTTTTGGCGGGATTTCTGCTTCTTTCGGCATGCTGGGAGATTTCAATATTGCCGAACCGGGAGCATTAATAGGATTTGCAGGTCCAAGGGTAATTCGCGAAACAATAAAAAAGGATCTTCCGGAAGGTTTTCAGCGGAGTGAATTTCTCCTTGAACATGGATTTCTGGATTTAATTGTAAATCGCAAAGAACTAAAACAAAAAGTTGCCACGTTGCTGGCCCTGCTGAAGAGCTGATCGATCCCATAATTTTTACTGCAATTATGACTGAAATAAGAAACCGGTCTGCCTATCATGAGTATTTCATCGAAGAAAAATACGATGCAGGCATGGTTCTGACCGGAACAGAAGTGAAATCTATCCGCGAAGGCAAAGTAAACTTTGCAGATAGTTTTTGTATTTTTTTCAAATCTGAACTTTGGGTTCGAAGTCTCCATATCGCTGAATACAGGTTTGGAACAACCAACAATCATATAGCTGTCCACGACCGGAAACTTCTTCTCACCAAAAGGGAACTCAGAAAGCTTGAAAGTAAACTGAAAGACAAGGGTTACACAATCATACCCCTGCGGATATTCCTGAGCGAGAAAGGTCTTATAAAAATGGAAATCGGCCTGGCAAGGGGCAAAAAACTCTATGATAAACGGGAAACTATCAAGGAAAGAGATACCCAACGGGAAATCAAGAGGTTCCTTAAATAATTATCCGCTTGTTAAAAATTGATGATTTTCAGCGTGGAATCCAAAATAATGCTGTTATGGTATAATGATTGCCGGTTTCACACGTTAAGTTGAAGTGATCACCTTTAGAATTAGCCCATGAAACGCCTGAGACTCCTATTAATCATTTTTATTGCATATACCGTTCAGGCTCAAACAGTCACCGGTTACTGGTACGGGCAGGCCAATGTTGTAATGTCGGGTATCCAAAACAACTATCTTACCGAACTCATTATTTCGCAAAAGGGAACCCGTGTAAAGGGGTTTTTTGGTTATTATTTCAAAGATGTTTATCAGAGTTTTGTTGTAAAAGGAACTTTTGACCCGGGCACAAAAAAGCTTGTTATTAATGACATACCCATCATCTATTTTAAGACAAATTCTACTGAGAACAGCGTGGATTGTATTTTGAGTTTTTATGGAACACTACACGTTTCTAAAGTAAAAACGGAATTAGTTGGGTACTTCTATCGCGATAAAAAATATACTTATACCTGTCCGGATCTCAGAGTGAATTATACGCTGTACACGGAAGCGAAAGTCGAGGATAGCATTTTTAAAGACATGACGAGTACACGCAGTTTCTGGAAACCACAACCACCAATACCCGATGTGGTCAAAGGCAATGATGCAAATCAGGAATCGGAAATGGCCGCTGTTCCCGATGCCGCGAATTCTGTTAAGAAAACGACCGAAGTAACTGGTGGCGGAACTGCTTCCCAACAAACAAAAACAAATCCGCCAGTAGTAGCAGCTGCAGCTGCCACTGCAAAAAAATCCAGTCCTTCAGAAACTACCATTACTGAAAAAAGCAGTAGTTCGCCCGTTTCGATTGCTCATCCT